>DUHF01000324.1:0-3246 GCA_013331015.1 Methanoregula sp. | reverse complement strand
CTGCCCCCCGCAGCAATCTGTCCGAGAAGAACGGTATCTGACACCGTGAAGGTTGCTTCTGAGGGTAACCAGCCCGAAACGGCACCCCGGTACATCTTTAGGGGGGGCAGGGGTTCTGTAAACTCGCCGCTCTCGTTCGTCACCACGAGCATCGCTTCTGGGGATATCGGGGGGAGAACGGGCACAAGGGTTATCCTGACCCGGTCTTCGGTATTGAGCAAGGGCGTTCGTATCGTGACGACCATTTCACCATCGGTATCGGCATCGTGCATGAACGCTGCGGGATTAACCGTTACCAATGCATATTCAGAAAGTGTCCCGGACATATCGGGAGCCCGTGCCCATTCCTCGGAAGGGAGGTCGGTCAGGTACTTCATCTCAAGGATTTTCGAAGCGGGGACGATGGTGGAGGCTGATTGGGTAATGAGGAGATCCTTTGTGAATACCGGTATCGGAACATGGCCCTGGATTAACCCCCCGGAAATGAGGAGGGCCAGTGCCACCGCGATCAGCCAAAAGAGCTTGCTCAATCCCGCATCCTCCCGGAAGGAATAATATACCATGGGCTTTGGAGCGGCCAGCCGCTCAAACTGTACATGACAACAGGGCCGGGCTGGTCCGGGCGGGTAACATTCACGTTGTAGACGATCTGGAGCGTGAGCAGGTTCTCACAGGGTAGAAACGGGAACACGCAGGCACTCTTGGGTATACATCCATCATTTCCGCACGCAGTCACATTCGGGTACAGAAGTGCAGTTGTCTCATTCATCGTCTCAGGCGGCTGCGGATGCATGACCGGATTATACATCGACATGTCCCTTTGTCCGGCCAGATGATCGCTGTTCGTCAGGTAATGGATCTGGTCTGTTGTATCGTTATCTGCACCGGCAGTCGGAAATATCATCAGAGCTGCCAGCAGCATTGCAACCAGACTTAAATAATGAATCTTCATGGTTTTCCTGCTCCCATTCAGCAGCTGCACCCGATGCTGTCGCGGGACGTCCACTGGCTTGTGCTGGTTTGCATGTTTGTATCGTGGACCTGGATGTGGGCCCCGGTGGTTATCAGGTATGCCCGCAGTATCCGTTCAGAGCCACGCGCAAATTTGAGTGTATATTTCAGTTCCCCCATCGTAGTGCCTTCGCCCGATATTTCTACCCGTTCGAGACAAAGCGTCCACGACGGGTTTGGAATTACATACGAGCTACTGACAATACGTTCGACCCGCTCTCCGTACAACACGTAAAACGTGCCAGCTGTCGAGACGGTCGCAAGAGGTGTTTTATCAGGATTGAGAAGGTGTTCTGTTCCGCTCTTTTTCACAATATACAATGGTGCAGTTTCATTTCCCGGTCCCGGGAGCGCGAGGTCGATCCGCTGAACCAAGATATGCTGTTCTGTTGACGAGTGGAACATACCCTGTTGTGCAGTTCCGGTATCATTGACTCCGAGTTGGAAGTCACCTACCAGTTCTTTTGGCAGGACATGGATCCGGGTGTCTTCACCGGTCTCAAGAATTTCTTCAACACTCGTGTCCTTGTCGATGAGAAGGAGCCGGGAGTCTGGGAATTCATAGAGCCCGATGATGGAATCTTCGGATACCGCGATCTGTTCCCGGTCCACGAGTGTATCGATGACCTCTTTTTGTAACGGATATTGCATAACCGGGAGTGGATCAGGAGCCGGTTCCGGTTCGGGCTCGCCATACTCCTTCAGGAGGCTTGCCGCATACGAAGGTTCGATATCGGTTGTGTGGGTCATCTGTATTTCATCCGACCCACAGGTTCCGACAGTGACTCCAATTCCCGGGCCAACCAGCATGAACAAAAGCCCACAGAAAATTATTATGCAGCAGATTATCAGCAGGAAGTTGTGCTGAGTATTTTCGGAAGAAATTTCCATAATTCAACGATCCTTTTATTTAATTTATATTCTGCGAATAATCAATGTTTTGAGATCGGTCATGGGAAACGGGAGGACCGTGCCCATGCGTTCAGTGCCAGCCGGTTTTGAGGAGCGGAGGGGAACAGTTTACAGCCGGAAGAATCGGGGGCCGAACCGGAGACCTTCGGAAAATTCCGGATACTGGTAGCGGGGAGTTTCAGGATGGAATGAAACCCGTTCGCTGTTTTACGATATGGCGTTTCCGAAAGCACATCGCTGATAAATTTCAATCATCGGATCACGGAGATAGTGCCGGACGGTGTTCCCCTCCTTTTTCTGCTCGATAATACCGTCATGCAACAGGAAATGAATATGCCAGCTCACAGACGGCCCGGCGATTCCAACCCGGGTGCTGATCTCCTGCCGGGATATCCCGGGATTATGAGCAATGGATTCAAGGATTTTTCTCTCGCTTTGGTGTTGAAGATGCATTATCATTGCACGCTCATCCGGGGAAAATTTTCCCGCGTTTTCAAAAAAACCCAAGGTGTTTTTACATTCAGAGGATGTTATCTTACCAAAATTTTTCAGGAGATTGAGATGGTAGATCAGGTTCTTATACGTAAAGCCGGTTGAACGTTCAATTTCTGCCAGCCGGATCCCGGGATTTTCCTTTACGCACCTGAATATTGTTGTGCGGGATGAGTTCTCGAAAAGGTTTTTTTCAGAAACACGTTTGAATCCGCCGATGAGCGGGAGGTTTACTGCGGAAAGATACTTTGCAGTAAAAATAATTCCCGGTGTTATTGCAACAATGCCGAGAGCAACAAGGATCCAGGGGGGGAGATCGGTAAGGCTGACTGGAGTTGGTGCCGGGTCATTCAGGAGCACGGTATCCGGGGAATGCGGAGTAAAGTAGAGCTCGCTGTACTCCGAGTAAAGGTCATACGCCGGCTGGACCACGTAACCTCCCGTTTCAACTGCCATAGCAGCGGGTACAATTGCAGAGAAAATGACAAGCGTGATTACCAAAGATTTGTATCCGTCCTGCATTCGCATCCCTCTTTCAGACCACCAGCAGCATGAACACTTGCGTGCCATTAATCCGCTCTCCTTCAACCACCGCATACCAGTCTCCCGGTGCGATACCATCTTCACGGGAAACCTGAACATAAATCCTGCCGTTTACGATCCCGTCACTGTCATCATAGTACGGCCCCATCATCCCGTCCGGGGCAAATATTGTCAGTTTCAAAGTACTTGTGGGATCCTTCCAGAAAAGATCGTACGTGAACCGCGTAAGATTCGCAGGCATCTGGCGGTGGAACGATCTCTTCTCGCCCTCCGTTACGGACTTATCCA
>DUHF01000220.1 GCA_013331015.1 Methanoregula sp. | reverse complement strand
CAAAGGACAGTTCTGCCATTGCCCCTCTCATCCAGTCCCTCTCGAAGCGGCACATGGTCACGCTCGAAGGTGCAGCCCCGGACTATATCGCGGAGATCGGCGCGGAACTTGACGAGAAACTCATCAACCTCCAGAACATCCTTCTTGCGATCTATAACCTGCGGGAACTCACTCCCCGGTCAAAGGATCATATCATCTCGTATGGCGAGCGGCTCCTTGCCCCGATCCTCGGGGCGGCCCTCCGCCAGCGGGGTCTCGCCACGACGGTTCTTGACGGCTGCGAGGCCGGCATTCTCACCACCCCCCAGCACGGGGAGTCAACGGCGCTTCCCGAGAGCGACGAGCGGATCCAGCGCCGCGTCGGCGTGCTCTTAAAAAAAGAGATCCCGGTCATCATGGGGTTCATGGGCTGCACCCGCGAGGGTGTCCTCACCACCCTTGGCCGGAGCGGCTCGGACTACTCCGCCTCGATCATCGGGGCCGGCATCGATGCCGACGAGATCTGGATCTGGACCGATGTTGACGGCATTATGACCTGTGACCCCCGCATCATCAACGATGCCCGGGTCATGCCCTCGCTCTCGTACCTTGAGGTGATGGAACTCTCGTACTTCGGTGCCAAGGTGATGCACCCCCGTTCGATCGAACCGGCGATGAGGAAGAACATCCTGGTCCGGGTCAAGAACACCTTCAACCCCGCCCATCCCGGCACCATGATCATCCGGAACGGCCAGCGGCACAACCGCGTGGTCAAAGCTTTGACCTACATCGACAAGGTTGCGGCCATCAACATCAACGGCGCCCAGATGATCGGGAGGCCCGGTGTTGCCAAGGCCATCTTCTCCATCCTTGCCGACCACGAGGTGAACGTGATGATGATCTCGCAGGGGTCGAGCGAGGCCAACATCTCCTTAATCGTGGACGAGCCGCATCTCACGCCGGCAGTTACCGCCCTCTCAAGCCTCATGAAACAGGGGATTGTCCGGGAAGTCTCCCACAACCACGATGTCTGTGCGGTTGCGGTGGTCGGGGCCGGGATGGCAGGCGCTCCCGGGACCGGTGGCCGCATCTTCACGGCGCTCGGGAAGGCCGGGGTGAACGTGATGATGATCTCGCAGGGGTCGAGCGAGGCGAACATCTCGTTTGTGGTCAGCCAGGATGACGGCCCCCGGGCATGCCGGGTGCTCCACGACGAGTTCCGGCTCTCGGAGGAATGCGATGAGTAAGGCCGGGAGCAGCACGACGAAGAAGAAGCCTGCCCGCGCGCAGAAGAGCGCCTATGCACAGGCGGGCGTGGACATCGATCTCGAGGCTACGGCCATTAAAGCGCTTATCAAAAACCTGACCTTCAAACGCAAGGGGAAGGCCAAGATGATGGGCGCGGTCGGCCACTTTGCCGGGCTCATCGACTTTGGCGATATCGCGCTTGCCCTGACCACGGACGGGGTGGGCACCAAGATGCTGGTTGCCGACCAGCAGGAGGACTGGAGCACGGTCGGGATCGACTGCATCGCGATGAACGTCAACGATCTCTATGTCATGAACATGGAACCCATTGCGTTTGTGGATTACATTGCAACCGACAAGCTCTCGATAGAGAAGATGGCCCAGATCGGGATCGGTCTCAACGAGGGGGCACGGCAGGCCAACATCGATATCGTTGGCGGGGAGACCGCCTCCCTCAGGGGTCTTGTGAACGGTCTCGACCTTGCCGGCGCCTGTCTCGGGATGCAGAAGAAGGAGAAGCTCATCACGGGGGAGAAGATCGCCCCCGGCGATGTGATCGTTGGCGTTCCCTCCACGGGTGTCCACAGCAACGGGCTCTCGCTCGCCCGCCGCGTTGTGGAGAAGTACGCGGACTATGACACGAAGCTCAAAAACACAAAGACGCTCGGGGCAGAACTCCTCACCCCGACACGTATCTACAGCGAGGTTCTCAAGGTCACCGCGAAGTGCACGGTGCACGGCATGTGCCATGTCACGGGCGGGGGGCTCCTGAACTTCAAACGCCTCTCCGGATACGGTTTTGTCATCGACAACCCGATCAAGCCCCCGGAGATCTTCGGCTGGATGCAGAAGACGGCCGATCTTGCGGACGAGGAGATGTACCGTACCTTCAACATGGGTATGGGCTACGCGTACGTTGTGCCAGAGAAGAGTGCTGCGTGCGTCACGAAGATGGTGAAGGGGGCGAAGGTTGTGGGGAAGGTTGTCGAGGAGCCGGGGGCGTGGCTCGGGGAACTCGAAATTACCTGAATCTGACGTCCCGTCTTTCCCTTGAGTATTTTATCAGGTATCCGATGGCGGACTCTTGCCCGCCCCCCCCTCTTTTTTGCTGCGTCTGTCGCCCGTTGAAGTTTGCAACTTACAGCCTGCGACGCCCCTCGCAACGTACCGCTGGCGACCGGAGTTGAGCCCCTGGCAACTCCCTAAAAAGCGTTTATCGATGCCGATAAACCGGATCCTCTGTCAGCATCCCGTTACCGGCTCCCGGCCCGCAACGATTCCAGCCAGTCGGTGACCGGCACGATACGGACAAGCCCCGCCTCATCCTCAACCTCCCCACTCTCCTGCAGAGTAACGATTGTCCCCTCAGTCAGCCCGTACGCCTCCATCGCCTCATGCAGCCCCCGGAGTTCCCGTGCCCGGGTATCCGGGTTCCTGAGGGATTCGGTCACCTGGATGGCAGATCGGATCTTCTTGTCCTTCTGCACAAGAAAATCACACTCGTACCGGTCCTTGTGATAGTAAACCCCGGCAAAATTCTTTTTTAAGGCGAGGAAGACGGCGTTCTCCAGCAGGCGCCCGCGGTTCTGGGAGAAGGCGAAGGCAACTGCGCTGACAATCCCGGTATCGATGCAGTAGATCTTCTTGGGGTTGGCAAGCTGTTTTTTTACCGAGTAATCGAATTTTTTTATCGGGTAGAAGAGGAACGCGTCCTCAGCATACCCGATATACTCCCGCACGGTCTCGGGGGAGATATGGAGGGTGTCGGCGATTCGGTTGTACGAAAGCGGGCTGCCGGTATTCGCGATCAGGAAATACAGCACATCGTACAGGTCGCTTGCGCTCCTGATGCTGTTGGGGAAGATGATGTCTTTTAAGTAGATGGTCTCGTAGTAGTTTTTCAGGAGCTCAATTTTTTGTTCCTCCTTCGGTTCAAGCACCACGCGGGGAAACCCCCCGCAGGTCAGGTATGCCATAAAATGCTGTCGTTTCCGGAGGGTTGTCGGATTTTGTATACCGGAGAAGGCGAGGCTCTCT
>DUHF01000136.1 GCA_013331015.1 Methanoregula sp. | reverse complement strand
TACCCGGTCAGCGCTACCGAAGCGGGACTGACATATTCATAGACCCCTTCGGGAAGTGACATGCGGAAAATCATATCCGGGGCATTGTCGTTGATACGGCGCAGTTTGGCCTCGCTCTCAAAAAGTGCCTGTTCCATTCTCTTGCGGTCCGTGATGTCCTGGTTTGCACCATGGGTCCTGACCGTCCTGCCATTCTCGTCCTGGATGATACCGAACCGGACAACGATCGTCCGGATCTCCCCGTCCCTCCGGACGATGCGGTGCTCCACCTGCGAGATGAACGTAGGGTCAGTAGCTTCGAGTGCTTCTCTCACCGAATCGGCAACCAGACCCTGGTCTTCGGGAGGGACAAAACGCCGGGCATACTCTTCTGCTGACATCTGGTAGCCGCCTTCCCGCTCTGCAGTGGTGCCATACAGGATGTAAAACCGGTCATTGAACGTGAAGATTCCGGTCAGCGCATCGAACTCCCAGTTCACCAGCCGTGCAAGATCCATTGCCTCGTTGAGCTGGGCCTTACTTACCTTTAGTGCCTCTTCTGCCCGTTTCATCTCGGTGATATCGCGGACAACAGAGACCGACCCGATGATGGTTTCGGATAAATTCCGTACCGGGGCTGCACTCACCAGCCGGTAACGCAGTTCCCCGTGCAGGGGGGTTTTTACCATCTCTTCCAGGTTCCGGACAACTTCACCGGCAAGGGCCCGGAGCGGGGGTGCTTCCTCAACCGGGCGCGGGGTGCCGTCGGGGCGAAGGACCGTCAGGCTCCCGGCAAGTTCCTCGACCGGGATCGTTTCTGTTAAATCAAGACCGAATACCTCAAGGGCGCGGGGGTTTGCGAGCGTGAACCGGTGCTCCATGTCGGCAAACCAGACCTCGTCCGTGATGCTGCTGACAAGCGAGGAGAGTTTCTCCCGCTCCTCTTCTACTGCCACAAGCAGTCTTTCCCGGTCCTCTTCCGCCTGCTTCTTTTCCGTCACATCTTCATAGAGGGAAACGATCTCACCGGACGGGAGTTTGTACACATAGTTCTCGCGCCAGCCGGAGATCCGGTCATCCTTATACATTGAGACCGGGTGCGATTCGGGAATGCCGGTCCGTGACACCCGTAAGAAGACATCGAACAACCCGAACGCAACAACACCCGGGAAGGCATCGCGGACGCTCTTTCCCACGATCTCTTCCTTTTTTACCTTCTCGATCGTTTCCACGGCGCGATTGACATTCCGGATGATGAAATCGTCACCGGAAGGGGTTGGCTCGTACACCGCCACACCGGCACCCATGTTGTTGAAGAGATCCCGGAACCGCGCCTCGCTCTCCATGAGGGCACGCTCGACCTGCTTCCGTTCGGTTATGTCCCTGCTGATCCCCTGGAAACCCGCGATTGATTGATCCGGGCCAAATACAGCGTTCGAGCTGACCTCGAACCAGCAGGTGCCCCCGTCCTTTCGGGTCAGCTCGATCTCAAAGACCGTTGCCAGGTCCCGGCTTCCCCGGGAAAAATCCTCCATCCGCTCCCTGAGCCGTTCCCGCACAGCAACGGCCGAGGATTCTGTCAGGAGGTGAAGAAGGGAGGTTCCGGTCAGTTCTGAGGGGGAAAAGCCCGTCCGGCTCTCAACAGACGGGCTGACATAGGTGAAGGTGAGGTCAGGCCCGGTCTGCCACACGACATCCCGGACATTGTCGACAAGGAACCGGTATTTCTTCTCGCTCTCAACAAGAGCCTGCTCCGCGGTCTTCCGGTCCGTGATATCCTGGATGATACCAAAAGCCCTTTTGGGGGAACCTGACGGATCCTTTACCATCTCCATCTTCTGGTAGAGCCAGCGCTCCTTCCCGTCGGGCCGGATAATGCGGAACCCGGATTCCACGGTATTCCCGTCCGCAAGAAAATCCTTAACCGTAAGGTTAACCCGCTCACGGTCGTCCGGATGGATCAGGGAGGTTATCGCATCATAGGTGAGGGTAAGATCAAAAGACACGCCAAAAATCCGGTATATCTCATCGGACCAGACCAGCCGGTTGCCGGCGATATCCCAGTTCCAGTTCCCGATGTGGCCGATCTCCTGGGCCCGTAACAGGTTCCTCTCGCTCTCCAGAAGGGCCTCATCGGCATTCTTCTGGCGGGTGATATCCTTGCACCCGCCAAACAACCGCAACGTGGTTTGATCGTCGGTATCCCGGGTACATTTTGCAAAACACCGGAGCCATTTTATCTCCCCGTCCTTTGTCCGTATCCGGAGCTCGCATTGGGAAGAGCTGCCCTGCGGCAGGCCGACAATCTTCTCGTCAAATACCGGCAGATCCTCTTCTGCAACAATGCCCCTCCAGCAGCCCATCTCCAAAATCTCCTCTTCAGGATACCCGGTGATCTTCTGGCATGCCCCGGTGATCCAGTCGATCGATAAGGTTTTGTCCGCAAGCCGGGTGCAGGAATACGCAAAATCGCTGGTGAGCCCGGAGATATGGCGGAACCTGCCCTCGCTTTTCTGGAGGGCGAGCTCGGTGCGCTTCCGTTCCGTGATGTCCCGGATCACTTCGATTGCCCCAATGCGGTCTCCCGCCGCATCAAAGAGGGGAGAGGCCGTACCCCAGAGATATGCCCCCTTCCCGCCAAAGATGGAAGGGATGAACGTCTCGGAGGTTATCCGGCCATTCTCGCGCCGGATATAATCGTACTGCTTCTCAACCTCCGCATCATCCATAAGGACAAGATCGATGAGGATCGGCCGGCGCACGCCATAGAAGGGGAGGCTGTACTCGTGGTCGCTCTTTCCGAGCATCTCCGCGGCAGGAACGCCCGTCATCCGTTCGATCGCGTGGTTCCACCCGATCACCGTCCCCGTATTGTCGATAGCCAGCACGGCATCCGGGAGGAAGTTTAAGACATCCACAAGACGCTTCTGTGCATCCTGCGCCTTCGCTTCCGCCCGCTTCCGGTCCCGGATATTTTCCCAGTCCCGGAGCGCACGCCTTGCGATGTGGGGCAGCTCGCGGAACACGGTGGCTGATTTGACCACGTAATCGATGGCCCCGGACTTCATGATCTCGACTGCGAGGTGTTCGTCCCCAAAACTGGTCATGACGATGAGCGGGGTCGTGACTTTGCCATCAGTACGGGGCAGGATGTCCAGCCCTTTTCCTTCCGGGAGGATCCAGTCGGCGATGATGAGATCCGGCGGATCGTTTTTTACGATCTCGCGGGCTTCGCGAAGGCTTGCGGCCAGGGTAACCCGGTACCGGGCCGGATCGTCCCTGAAAGCCCGGAGGCAGAGCTCCTGGTGCGCTGTATCGTCATCGAGAATGAGGATATGAGGGGCCTTCTGCCCCACGGAGGGGTCCATGGGCAATCCCGGTCCTGAAGAGAGATGCCGCAGGCTCACTCCGGCAGCGGTTTTGCGTTCCAGCCCAGCCAGTAGAACCCGAGGTCCTTCATCAGTTTCGTGAACGTCCTGAAGTCAAGGGGTTTTACAATATAGCTGTTGGCATGGTAGTCATAGGATTTGGCGATATCGCTCTCGGCATCGGAACTGGTGAGGATGACGACCGGGATCCGGAGGAGTTCGGGCGTGGTCTTGATGATCCTGAGCACTTCGAGCCCGTCCACCCGCGGGAGGCGGAGGTCGAGGAGAACAAAATTGGGCCGGGGGTTTTTTACCGCATCGGCATATGTCCCCCGCTGGAAAAGGTAATCGAGAGCCTGCTCGCCATCGAGTACATGGTGGATTTTGTTTGCCACCTGCTGGTCCCGCATTCCCCGGATCACGAGCTCGGCATGCGCTTCGTTGTCCTCCACCAGCAGGATATGCAGGGGTTCGCCGGTAAGTTCAGCCATAGAAGTCTCTCTTTTATCTATGCGTTATTATTGGTATCGGTGCGTAGATCAGCAAAGGGAAGCATGAACCGGAATGTCGAGCCCTTCCCTGCACCTTCCGACTCTGCGCATACTCTCCCGCCGGGTGCTCCGGGGATCCTCCTGACCGGTTCCCGGTCAGGAACCGGTACCCGCAGTATTTGGGCCAGGCAGATCTCGGGCATTTCTCTCAGCCGTTGTGGTCAGGAAATGGACACCGGGATTCTTCACGTTTTTTTGGTTTTTTGGGAAATACCGGAACGGTTTTAAGTCTGAAAAGAATGAAATACCATTGAGTAAGACATATCTTACTGATCTGATATGGATGTCGGTATTACCCGGGTGAGTTCAAAAGGCCAGATTGTCATTCCCTTATCCATGAGAAAAAATCTCTCTGAAGGTGAAGAGATGCTCATAATCCGGGAAGGTGAGCGGTATATCCTCAAGCCACTTGACGAGATGAAACCGGCACTGAAAGAAGATATCCTCTTTGCCGCAAAAACCGAAGAGGCATTTTCTGAATACCGGAAGGGATCGTTCCAGACAAAAGAGAAGGATGCTTTTCTTGATGAGCTGGAATCATGGTGACGGTTGCCTACAGCACCCGTTTTGAAAAGACCGTCAGGAAAATTCACGATACCCTGCAAAAAGATCGCGTGAAGGCACAGATTGCACGGATTGTCCAGGATCCCTTGACCGGAAAGCCTATGCGGTGGTGCCGCAAAAACACGCGGGAAGTCTACCTGCCACCGTACCGGCTCTCCTATTGTTATGACAAAAAGAATGACACGATCATTTTTCTTGCATTGTACCATAAAGATGAGCAGTGATCCGTTCTGGATCAAACCGGCACCGGGCAGAATCATTGTCATGAACGAATCCTAAGGTACCCTGACATTGTCCTTTCACGGAAAAATAACGGGAGAATAGTACCGTTCCCCGCCCACACCGGACAATCATTACAAACCGTATCGATTATATTGCAGCCGGTCCGGGCAGCGTGAACCGGAATGTCGAGCCCTTCCCTGCACCTTCCGACTCTGCGCATACACTCCCGCCGTGGGCTTCGATGATCCGCTCAACAGTAAAAAGACCGATGCTCGTACCCGTGAAAATCGGGCCCGGCAGATCACCGGAGGGTTCGCGGTTTGTGATACCGCGTAAATGATATCCTTCCGGTCGGGAGAACGGCAAACGGTAAAGGGGTTTAGTTTGATTATGATCGTGCTAAAGAAAGATTTTTGATTGATTACGATCAATTGAAATCAATGCCCGGCACCCTTGAAGCCCTCATCCGGCTGAACCCCTGGTGGTATGGCGAATCCGTACCGGGAGGAATACCCCGCGATACCTATCTTTCGAGAATCCGGCACTACGCAACAACCGGTGAGATCATTGTTATTGCCGGGGTCCGGCGCGCCGGAAAGACCACGCTGCTCTACCAGACGATCGATCACTTCATCCGGCATGAGAGGATCCCTGCAAAAAACATTCTTTTCGTCAATTTCGATGAGCCGGACTTTTCTTTCCTTGACGATCCCTTCGCAGAAATCCTGTCCGTATACCGGGCCGAGGTCTGCGGTGATGATGAAGTTTACCTGATATTTGATGAGATCCAGGGTGTCCCGGGATGGGAGCGGCACATCAAGGCACTATACGATCGCGGGAGTGTGAAGCTGATAATCTCCGGCTCGTCATCTTCGCTTATCGAGGGAAACCTTGCAGCGCTGCTTGCCGGGAGGTACTTCGCGGTCACAGTATACCCCCTGGACTTTGCCGAGTACCTTCGTTTTCACCGGTTCACGGTCCCAAACGATCCCCTGGCACTGGCTGCACAGAAATTCAAAGTCATGAACCACCTGGCCGAATATCTCCGGAATGGAGGGTTCCCCCGGGTCGTGCTCCAGAAGGACCAGGTCCTGAGGACCGAGTACCTCCGGTCGTATTATGACAGCATCGTCTATCGCGACATCATCCTCTCAAACCGCGTACGACATGTGAGGGCGTTAAAAGACATCCTGGTATACCTTTTCTCGAATATCACCCGCCCGTACTCCTACCAGCAGCTGCAAAAACAATCCGGGCTCGATTTTGCTACCCTTAAGGAATATATCAGCTATGCGGGAGCTGCCGGGGTACTGTATGAGGTCCCGTTCTTTTCGTACTCATTAAAGACCCAGAGCCGGAACAACCGGAAGATCTTCGCAATAGACAATGGCCTGAGAAACGCAGTATCGTTCACGTTCTCTCCAGATGCCGGACTGCTTGCCGAGAACCTTGTTTTTATCCAGCTTCTCAGGCAGGGCGCCGAACCGTATTACTGGAGCGGAAAGCACGAGGTGGATTTCGTGATAAAAAACCCGGACGGTACCCTTGACGCAATCAACGTCTCGTACACCGACACGCCGGATGAACGAGAGTATGCCGGACTTCGTGAATTTTTATCAAAACACGCGGGCAAAGTCCAAAAACGGATCTTGATCACCCGGGACCTGGAACAGGAAGCAGGCGGGATCCACTGCATCCCGCTCTGGAAATGGCTGCTCATGAACGAACCCTGATCAGGATTGGGCTGGATCCAGGGATTATTCCGGTACACCTGGCAGCGTGAACCGGAACGTCGCGCCCTTGCCGACACCTTCGGATTCCGCCCATATCTTTCCGCCATGGACCTCGATGATCCGCTTTACGATGGCAAGGCCGATGCCGGTGCCATTACCCACCTGTCCGGCATCCTTCCAGCGGTCGTGCCTGCACATGCATTAACAAAAGTTATGACATCCGGGCGTCATAACTTTCAAATAATTATGACATCAAGGAGTAATCATGGTGCCAATCGAGGAGCTGGAACGGTTCAACCCCTGGTGGACAAAAGAGGGGGTACCCCCGGGATGGACGCAGGAGTACCGGAGAAGACTCTATTCCTCGGTTGAACCCTGCATACAACGGCGCCAGATACTTCTCATCTATGGCCTGAGGCGGGTGGGAAAGACCACCCTGATGATGCAGGTTATCGAACAGTTATTAAAAACCGTCAATCCCCGGCATATCCTGTATTTCTCGTTTGATGACGCAACATTTGGGATAAAAGACGTGCTCGAGACGTACCAGAAACTGATCCTGCACAGCACGATCGAGAACGCGGACGGGCCGGTCTACCTGTTCTTCGATGAAATCCAGAAACAGGACGGCTGGGAAAATACCATAAAAACATATTATGATCTCTACCCGGACATCCGGTTTTTCCTGTCAGGTTCGGCATCGGCAGGTTTGAGAAAACGATCAACGGAGAGCCTTGCCGGCAGGATCCTTGATTTTACCTTACCGCCTCTCTCGTTTGAAGAGTTCCTCGAGCTCAATGGCAAAAAGACCGGGAGCATAAAGAAGGATCCGGATCTCCATAAACGGGAGATCCTCCCCCTTTTTTACCGATACCTCAAGTACGGGCAGTTCCCGGAACTGGCCCGGGAAACCAATGAGGCGTTTGCAAAAAAATATCTCCAGAACACTATCATCGAGCGGGTGATCTACCGGGATCTTCCTGAGGAATTCGGGATAAAGGACATTGAACTGCTCAGGACGATCATTGCCTTAATCGGGAAAAATCCCGGCATGATCGTCAGGTACAGTGAAATTGCAAAAAACCTTGGCCGGGACCAGAGGACCGTTGCAAACTATTTCGAGTACCTGGAATACGGGCTGCTCATCCGGTTCGTGTACAATTACCGGGGAGGCGCCCTTGCAAGCATGAGAAAGATGAAGAAGGTCTATTTTACCAGCCCGAACCTTGTGTTTGCCCTGAACCATAACCTGGACCGGATCCTGCCGTTCATGCTGGAGAACCTTGTTGCCTGCGAGACGGGTGCAAGATTTTTTTACCGCAACAGCTTTGAAGTCGACTTTGTCATGGAGAGCGAAGAAGGGCTGGTTGCCATTGAAGTGAAACAGAACGAGAACGAGGTGAAACAGGTCCAAAAATTCAGGGAAAAATTCAGCCATACAACAACAGACGGATATCTCCTCACCACAGAGGGAGAGGGGGAAAAGGACGGGGTGCGGATCATTCCGGCCTGGAAATACCTTCTGGGAACCGATTGAACCCATAAAAAAATCAAAACGGGGAATCTATGCTCACTCGTGCAACAGCATCGGGTGATGCACGATCATTTTCACCGAATGCGTGCAGCATACCGGTATTGCACGTGATGATGTGTTCGTTTTTGAAAAAGGATACTCGTTTCCCTGAAGTTGACCTTTACATCACGCGGCTCATACCGCCCCCGGCAGCGTGAACCGGAACGTCGTACCCTTCCCCTCGCCTTCCGACTCTGCCCATACTCTCCCGCCATGGGCTTCGATGATCCGCTGCACGATGGCAAGCCCGATACCGGTCCCTTCCGTAGTCCCGTCAAGTTTCTCGAAGAGGTTGAAGACCCGCTCAAGGTACCGGGGCTCGATTCCAATACCATTGTCAGCAACAAAGAAGACCGGTTCGTCCCCGCCGGTTTCAACGCCAATTTTTATGACCGGGTCGGGCCGGTCACCCCGGTACTTGATGGCATTCTCGATGAGGTTTGCCAAAACCTCCCGGATCCGGGCTGGGTCTGCGTTCACGCGGGGAAATTCCGGATCCACCTCAACCCGGATCCTGTTCTCTGCAAGGACACGGGAATAGAGATCCAGTGATTCGGTAACGAGGCTGCCGAAATTAACGGGTTTTGGCGTGTTGATACTCTTTCCTGCCCGGGACAGGCTGAGGAGATCTGAGAGGAGCGTATCGAGCGTATCTACCGCTGAAGTGATGCGGCGGACATGGTTTTTCAGTTCGGGATTCTCCTCCCCTTTTGCCATCTCCTCTTCGATAAGCCCGGCGAATCCCTGGATGGTGATGAGCGGGCTTTTGAGCTCGTGGGAGACGGTATACGTGAACCGGGCCAGCTCCGCGTTCTTCAGTTTGAGTTCTTTAATCACGGCTTCCCGCTGCTGCTCTGCTTCCTTGCGCACGACAATCTCTTCTTCGAGCTGCATCACCTTCTTCTCGAGCTTGCGGAAGAGCACCTCGTTATATTCCTGCAGGATCCCGGTCGTATCCTCCGGGCCGGTTCCCTTTGCAACACCGTCTTTATCCTTCGACTCCAAAAGAACCGATCGAATCTCCTGCACCAGCAGGTCTGGCTTTACGGGTTTGACAATGAACCGGTCGGCACCCAGTTTTCGTACGAACTGCTCATCCTTCGGATCGGTGTACGTTGCCGTATAGACGATGAACGGGATATTTTTCAGGTGTTCATCGGCCCTCCAGAGCCGGCAGAGTTCAAAGCCGTCCATCACCGGCATCAGGATATCGGTGATGATGAGGTCCGGCGGGGATTTCCGGGCAATCTCCAGGGCTTCCCTGCCGTTTTTCGCAGTAGTTACCTCAAACCCGTTCCCTTTCAGGATCGATTCCAGCAGGTAGAGGTTTGTGGCAATATCGTCGGCAATCAGGATCCGGGTCATCCACCACTTCCCGGCCGGGAACCGGCTGGCAGGTACTGCTGGATCTGCTCCGTGAAGGTCTTCGGGTTGATGGGCTTCTCGATATATCCCGTGCACCCCGCGGCAAGCGCCTTCTCCCGGTCGCCGGCCATGGCATAGGAGGTGAGTGCAACGATGGGGGTCGAACTGACATCAGGAATCTTCCGGAGCTCGCGAGCGGTGTCGTACCCGTCCATGATCGGCAGCTGGATATCCAGGAGGATGAGATCGGGATTCTCCCGTGTGGCAAGCCCGATCCCCTCCCTCCCGTCATGCCCGCGGGTTACGGTATAGCCTTTCGCACTCAGGATATAGTTGACCAGGTAGAAGTTCTGGTCATTGTCTTCGATATAGAGGATCTTCGTTGTCATGGTAAACCCCTGTCCCTGGGTAAGGTGAAACCAAAGGTGCTGCCTTTACCCCATTCGCTCTCAACAGCGATCGTACCGCCCATCAGGCTGACAAGCCGCTTTGAGATCGAGAGGCCAAGACCGGTTCCTTCATACTTCCGGGTCAGGCCGGTCTCGACCTGCGTGAACGGCCGGAAGAGTTTCTCCAAATCTTCCTTCTTAATGCCGATCCCGGTATCCACAACACTGATTTTTACGAAATCGCCCTCGGCCCGGCACCTGATATGGATATGCCCCTGTTCGGTGAACTTGATGGAATTACTCAAAAGGTTGAGGAGCACCTGCTCTACCCGGCGGGTGTCGGCCCGGACCCGTACAACCTCGGGAGCAATATCCAGTTCGAGCGCGAGATGTTTTACCTCAGCAAGGGGCTTAACGGTACGGATAACCTTCTCAAGCGATGGGCGGATCTCGACCGGCTCGATGGCAATTTTCAGTTGCCCGGCCTCGATCTTGGAGAGGTCGAGCACATCGTTGATGAGCGAGAGCAGGTGATCTGAACTGTCCGCAACCATCCCGAGCTGCTTCTTCTGCTCCTCGTTCAACGGCCCGGCCAGTTCCTGCAAAAGGATGCCCGAGAACCCGATGATGGAGTTGAGCGGTGTGCGGAGTTCATGGGACATGGTGGCAAGGAAGGCAGATTTCAGACGGTCGGCAGATTCGGCAGCCTCCTTTGCCTGTTCAAGCTCGCGGGTGCGCTCGGCAACAATATCCTCAAGGTGATCGCGGTAGGTCTCCAGTTCGCGGAGTGCCTGGAGGCGTCCCTGCTCCTCGGAACGGATCTTCTCCACCATGGCTTCAAAAGAGTGGGCAAGGGTCCCGATCTCCCCGGCCCCGGTGGTATCGATCTGCTGGTTCAGGTCACCGGTATCAGCGATTCTTTGGCTCACCTCCGTGAGGCTGGCAAGCGGCCGGATAACCGTGCTGTTGAGGACAAAGAGAGTAAAGACGCTGAGCAGGACCAGCGCGATGAGGACGAAGATGAGGATCCGTATGATGGAGTTGTTGATCTGCTGGTCGATGGTGGCAAACGGGACGAAACTGCCGATCTTCCAGCCGAGCTCCGGGGAGGTATAATAGATCAGGTAACTCCCGTTCGTGATGAGCACCCCTTCACCTGAAGCGAGGAAGACCTGCGCCTGGTCACCGAGGATTCCGCTGATGTTCTGGTACAGCAACCCGGGATTCCGTGCCGCAAGGATCGTGCCACTCTTGTCGGTGAGGATCATCTCCCCGTTGCCAACCGGCTCAACCGACGCGATATACCGCGTCAGGTTCACAAGCGTGATATCGGCCCCGACAACACCATAGATCGTCCCGTTTGCAGTTTGGAGGGGCGTGACGATCCCGATATTTACGTCATCGGTGGTGACCGCCTTGTACGGATCGGTCATGGAAACCTGCCCGGGGTGCTCCTTTGCAAGGATGTACCACGGGCGATCGCGGGGATCGTATGCGGTTGGCCGGGCCCGGGGATACGAGCGAACGAACGCCCCGTTCTCCCGGCCCATGTACACCGAACTGACATGCGGGTGCGAGATCTGGTACCCTTTCAGGATATCGATGATCTCCTGCTCTTCGTTGGTGATGGCGTAGGCAAAGGTCGCTTCATCGGCATCTAAAAAGGAGGTGAAGCGGGAATCGTCCGGGGTCCGTATGTTCCCATTGAGCGAGAGCTCGTGCACATCGTTCTTTGCCTCGGAAATGAAGTTCGTGAGGGCGAAATCGATGTGCCGGAGCTGGCTGATGGAATC
>DUHF01000162.1:5759-6984 GCA_013331015.1 Methanoregula sp. | reverse complement strand
TCGTGGCTGAAGCCTTGTTGGCATACAGGATCGTGAAATCCTTGCTGATCACAAATGCCGGAACCGGGATGGCGTCAAGGTGCCCGACAACCGCGTTGATGGTGTTGTTGAGCCCCTGGATCATCGTGGAGTAACCGCCCTGGAACTTTGCAGCATCACCCCGGGCGGTCAGTTTACCCTGGACCGCATTGTTGCTGATGGACGTGATTTCGTCGCTGAACAACTGGATGTTGTTGACAACGCCCGTGAACGCTTCCGAGACTTCGCCGATCTCGTCACCGCCACTCACCATACGGTCGTTCTTGTCAATCTCCATGGCGGCTCCTGCAAAGTCGCCGACCATAACTTTCCGGCCAAGTTCGACCAGGTCGCCCATCCGGCGGGCAATCGAGTTGCCGAACCGGAGCGCGATGAATGCCCCGGCACCGATGCTGATGACAAGGATGATTATGATCCAGTTCCGCAGGTTATCGACCGGCCCGCTGAAGTCTGTGGGATCGATGCGTGCAGCAACGATCCAGTCAAGAGGTGCGAAGTACGTGTAATACGCAACGGCATCCTTCCCCTCCCAGATGTAGGTCATGCGCCGGGTGCTGTCTTTGACGGCGTCCTTGTTTGCGATCATCTCCTTGATGAAGGCCTCGTTTCCAAGGTTCGTTCCCTGGGATGTCGGGTGAACGAGCAGATCGCCCTTGCTGTTGAGGACATAGAGGTAACCGTGGGCGCCCAGTTTGGTGTCAAGAATCTGGGTTTTCAACGGACCATAGACATTGTCTTCGGGAACCCCGACGAACAGGATCCCGATGATCTCGCCCCGGGCGTTCTTGATGGGCTCATAGGCCACGACCATCTTCTTGCCGACAACATCTGCCATTCCGTAATAGGTCTGACCCTTGTTGATCACCGCGTCGTACACGGCATCCGACACCGGTGTGCCAACGGCTCGCTTCCCGTCAGTACCGATAACATTGGTGGAGACGCGGATGGCCTGGTTCCCGATCTTCTGGAAGACCGTTGCCTTGCTTCCCATGTCGGATTCAATGGAATCCACTACCTGGAAGTTGTCATTGACTACCTGGCTCCCATAGGCAATCTTGTCCCCCGAGATTGAGGGTGCGCCGTAAGCGGTAAACCGGTTGCGCAGCAGGTTTAAGTCGCTGTCCAGTTTGGTTTTGGACAGGTCATATGAATTGGAGGTCATGCCCCGGATATCGTTCACCTGGGT
>DUHF01000162.1:0-5740 GCA_013331015.1 Methanoregula sp. | reverse complement strand
ACCGAGAAGGAGGGTGGGTACGATGACAAGGAACAGGCAGATGATCAGGATCTTTGTCCCGATCTTCATACGGTTGAATCGTTCGGTTAATTCAGTCATTTTTTCACCTTTTTTTTATGCATTGGATAAGCGAACCGGAAAATTTTTCCCCATGTTCATACCTGCCCGATGTCCACCAGGAGGTGGCGGATATCGATCCAGATGATGAGCTCGTTCCTTTCGTGCTCCTTTTCTTTGATCTTCTTTTTGATGATGCCGAGAATGGCGGCGTCCTCTCGCCCGCCGGAAGCAGAAGTTGAATCGATATCTCCGCGCTCGAACGTTGATACGGCGAGCACATCATCGACCAGGATTCCCGTCTTGGCTTTGGTTATCTTCTCGTCAAGAACAATGATCCTGCTGTTCTCGACCGGCTGGGTGGACTTCTCAAGGATGTTGAGCCGTTCCTTGAGATCGATGATGGTCGTGATCTCCCCCCGCAGGTCGATGATCCCTTTCATGTAGGACGGCGTGTTGGGAAGCTGGGTGATGGTGGTATACTCCACCACCTCCCGCACATCGAAGAGATCGACAGCATAGTTCTCTTTTCCGAGCAGGAACTCGACAACCTGGAGTTTTGTGGACTGGCGTTCGTTTCCCGCAGGTGCTGCCTGCTCTTCCGCCTTTACGGTTCCTGCGGGAGTTCGTTTCTCTTCCTTTTCACTTGCTGACTTTGCCATAAAACACCTCAAAAATTTTTAGCACTTGAACCGCGAGACTTCCTTTGTCACCCTGTCCACAATGGTGTTGACGTTCGCTACCACTTTGGTGATCTGGTCGATTGCAGCGCTCGACTCCTCACTTGCCGCGGCAGCGTCGGTTGCCTCCCTTGTCGTGCTCTGCATGAGCCCGCCAACTTCATTGACACTTGCCGTCACTTCCTCTACTGATGCTGCCTGCTCTTCTGCTGCCGCTGCAACCTCGCTCACGTTCTGGCTGATCTTGTCGATCGCTGTTACGATCTTGGTGAAACTGGAGAGCGTCTCCTGCAAGGCTTCGCTGCCTTCCCGTACCCCGGTATTGGATGCCGCGACAGCATCCACCGCATTTTCGGTCTTTTTCTGGAGGCTCTCGATCATCTCCGAGATCCGTTCGGCTGAAGCCCGCGATTCAACCGCAAGCGATTTGACTTCGGTTGCCACAACGGCAAACCCGCGTCCTGCTTCGCCGGCCCGGGCCGCTTCTATTGCAGCATTGAGTGCCAGCAGGTTGGTCTGGTTCGCAAGATCGGTGATCAGGTTGACAATCTCGGAGATCTTGTCCATCTGGTCCTTGATCTCACCGATGATCTGGTTCACATCATTTGAGGATTTGGTGATCCCGATCATGCCCTGCTCGGTCTTTTTGGCAAGTTCCATGCCCTCTTTGGAGAACGTTGTAGTGTCCAGGACAATCTTTGCCACGAGTTCGGATTTGGTGGCAACATCCTGGATGGTGTGGGAGAGGTCTTCCATTGCCTTCTGTACCTGCTCAACCCCCAGCGTTGCTTTCTCGGCATTGACGGATACACCGCTTGCATTCTTTGCCACCTGGGCGGAGCCGGCAGAGACTTCCTCAACACTTGCATTGGCTTCCTCGGCACTTGCGGCCAAATCTCCGACCTGCTGGTTCACAACGGTCATCGATTTTGCAACCTCAATGCCGATGTTGTTGAGTGCGCCCTTGAATTTCACAAAGTCTCCCTTCACGGGTATATTCTCATCAAACCGTGCAGTAAAGTTCCCCTGTGCATATTCATTCGATACGTTCATTGCCTCGTTGACCGGAACAACGACTGCATTAAGGGTCTCGTTCACGCCCTGGATGATCTCTTTATATCCGCCTTTGAACTTGTCAGCATTCCCGCGGGTCTGGAGCTTTCCATCCACTGCAGCTTTCGAGAGCATGTTGGCTTCCGAAATGAGCCCCCGCAGTGCTTCCTGTACCATCAGAATTGCGGGAACGATCTCATCCTTGTCATCCCTGACTTTGAGGTTGCGGGAGAGATCCCCCTCTGCAATCTGCTTCAGGGTGCCGATAACATATTTCTGGAGGTCTTCAGAGAACCGGTCCATCGTGTCGGCCATTTCACCGAGCTCGTCCTTACGGTTAAGGTTGAGCCGCCGGGTCAGGTGACCCTTGTGGATCTCGCTGATATTTTGTCGGACCTGTTCGATAGGTCCGGTGATACTCTTTGAGAGGAACACGGCAATTGCGAGACCGACAATGACTGCAACTATGGTTGCAAGGATCATTATCATCGATGCGGACGCTGCTGCGGCATCGGTGGCATCGTTTAGGTCTTCAGCCTGCGTGAACGAACTGGTAACCAGGGTCTTGACAGCATCCAGGCATTCCGCCCGGGCAGTGACCGCCGGGCTCCCGGCAGCAAGAGCCGCATCGACTGCCGCCATATTTCCGGCATCGGCGTCAACCTCGATCTGCTTGTAGGTGGACTGCATTCTTGTCCAGGCCCCGTCAAATTTTGATAGCGTGGTTTTGTCAGCATCGGTTAACGGGCGGGTCCGGAACTCTGCCATGTTACGGGTGATGATCTCCCGCTGGGCTGCCAGCGAGGCGCTGGTAGCCGCCCGATCGGCGGGTACCGCGATATACCGGTAAATGTCGCCCCGCATCTTCTCAAGAGCGGCATTGGTCAGCGCAAGGTTCTCGGTCCCCTGCATCTTTTCATACAATGCATTCTGCCGGGATGCGGCGTCCTGCAGGTTCACGTACCCGAGAGCAGCAACTACCACAAGGATGAGCAGGACTATCAGGAACCCGCCCATCAGTTTCTTCCCAACATTCATATCGTCAACGAATCGCATACTCACTCACACTTCTCCGTTTCCCGCAAAACCGGGGCACGGGGCACCGGTAATCCCCCCAAACGGGATGGGGGAGCATCCCGCTGTTCCCAGTCCCTGTTGTGAGCATGCACCACAATCATCATCATATCTGCTCATCAAAGAGTCAAGGGTAACATAGACTTACGTCAGCAATGATATTTAAACCTTCTTTCAATACTCATCAAAAGCAATGTTTAATACTGTTGAGCAATAATGATGAATACTTACGGAGGAATGGGTTCTTGTGAATACATTCCATCGTATACACAAGGACGTAATTGCATGGTGCGCGAAGAGGAAGTCAAGAGAATTACCGATCTGCTCGCCCAGAATCCTGCCGGCCTGACCATCGAGCAGGTATCGCGGCAGCTCTCCATCAACCGGACCACTGCAGCGAAGTACCTCAACTTTTTGATTGCGTCCGGTGAGATAAAGAAGCGGAACCTGGGCCCGGCCAAGATCTTCACGCTCTCGCCCAAACTGCCGATGTCGAATTTTTTGAACCTTTGGCAGGACGGCATTGTTGTACTCAGCAATGAGCTCGTGATCCAGCAGATCAATGATCCTCTCATCAGTCTCCTCTCGCTGGACATCGGAGGTATGATCGGTGAGCGGATCGATGAATCCCCTCTTGCGCCGTATGTTGACCATACCATAATGGATCTGCTCATCAAAGCCCGTGAAGGCAGGGAGCAGGTACATATCGCTATGTTTGCGATCAATGATCGCGAA
Source organism: Methanoregula sp. (assembly GCA_013331015.1). GTDB lineage: Archaea > Halobacteriota > Methanomicrobia > Methanomicrobiales > Methanospirillaceae > Methanoregula > Methanoregula sp11803u. Next base: position 2,141 of record DUHF01000162.1, on the reverse strand, counting down.
GAGAAATTCCGGTTAAAGATGATCCCGCTGTCTCTTGAGAAGGGAGGCCGGGGAATCGGGCTGATCTTTGAACAGCTGCCGCATGTGACGGATTCGGATGTGGGCAGCATCCCAAAAGCCCTGGAAGAGAGTAAGGAAGGCTCACCGGAAAAAGCAGAGCTCCAGCGCAGGATTGCCGAGCACCGGAAGATCGAAAAGGCCCTGGTTGAGTCTGAAGCCAAATTCCGGGCACTGGTGGAGAACATCACGGAAGTGATCTTCACCCTCAACGATAATGACCTGATAACCTATGTCAGTCCGGCTATCCGGAACCTGACCGGTTATGCACCGTCCGACCTGATGGGTAAACGGTTCCAGGAGTTTATTTATCCAGAAGATACGGTTCCCTTTGAAAAAGGGCTGGACCTGATCCGAAGGGGTCTTGGCGGACCCTTCGAGTTCCGGCTCACGACCATGCATTCAACCATCCGCTGGGTCCAGATATCCGGAAAAATTCTGGCAAACAAACCTGCCGGGTCCGGGTTCCATGGGGTGATCGCCGATATCCACGAGCGTAAACGGGTGGAAGATGCGCTCCGGCATGCCAACAAGCAGATCGTCCTTCTGACCAGCATCACCCGGCATGATATCCTCAATGGCATCACGAACCTGCGTCTCTCCCTTGAGCTCATTAAAAATGAGCCGCTGAATGAGAAACTTCTCCATTTTGTCGAACAGCAGGAAAAAGTGATCGCCCAGATCCAGCACCAGATCAATTTTACGCGGGACTACCAGAACATCGGTGTCCGCCCGCCCAAATGGAAGGATATCGGGGAACGGTTCCTTGCAGCGGTAGCAACACTCCCTCTCGGGAACATTTCCGTAGAAGCCGATGTGAAAAACGTCGAAGTGTTCAGCGACGACTTGATCGAGCGGGTGTTTGCCAACCTGATAGAAAATACTCTTGAACACGGCACAAACGCAACAACCATCCGGTTCTTCACCCGGGTGCAGGGCAGGAACCTGGTGCTGGTGTATGAAGATGACGGGGCTGGGATCCCCTATGATGAAAAAGAACTGGTCTTTGAGCATACCAGGCGGGGGCGTATCAGTTATGGCCTGTTCTTCTCCCGCGAGGTCCTCTCAATCACCGGTCTCTCTATCCGCGAGACCGGCGAGCCCGGCAAAGGTGTGAGATTTGAAATCCTGGTCCCGGAAGGGTTATTCCGGTAGCGTGATGCTCGTGCCATCACGAAAATCTGAGATGAGGTAAATCATCATGGCAGCAGAAAGCAGTACAAATGCAGGAGAGTGCATGAACGGGAATTCCGGTGAAGTCCTGGAGTTCACCTTAGAGTCGGAGAACTATGCGCTGGACATCAGTATTGTCCGCGAGATCGTGGAGATGATGCCGATCACTGCAATCCCGCGTGCACCGGTCCATATCCGGGGCGTCATCAACCTCCGGGGCGAGATCGTGAACATCGTGAACCTGAACACCTTCTTAAAACTCCCCGACCGGCCCATAACCAAAGACCAGAAGATCATCGTCCTGATGGCCGAGGTTGCGGGCGGGAACAATGTCGGGGTTATCGTTGATACGGTGAGCAGTGTGACGCAGATCGCCGCATCCCAGGTTGATTGCATGACCCAGGGCCTTGCCGGTAACGAGGCCCGGTATATCAAGGGAATCATCAATTCGGGGGCAGATGCAAAGGAGGGCGAGCCAAAAACCTTAATCATCTGGCTGGACGTCCATAAGATGTTTAAAGATATAGAGAAGAATTAACCATCATCTCAGGAATGCCTGCCATGGATGATTCTGCCGCCGATTTTACTCTCCTCAAACGTCATGTGGAGCAACTACTCAAGATCCAGTGTTCGAATTACAAGGAAGATTATATCAAGCGACGTTTCCTCTCCCGGATGCGCTCAACCAATTCTGCAACCTATGCCGATTACCTCCACTACATCAAGAGCCACCCGGCAGAGAACGAACCCCTGCGCAATGCGCTGACCATCAATGTTACCGAATTTTTCCGGGACAAGGAAGTCTGGGATGAGGTGAAAAATGTCATCCTCCCGGCATTGTTCCAGCAGAAAAAACGCATCACCATCTGGTGTGCCGGCTCGTCAACCGGGGAAGAACCCTATACCCTTGC
>DUHF01000213.1 GCA_013331015.1 Methanoregula sp. | reverse complement strand
TGCGAAAACCAGTGTACGGCTGAATACCACACGTGTGTGAGTAAGTGTTAAACCGGCATAATCTCATCCAAAAAACCATTGCTTTTTTTCAGGTATACCGGGAAAATTTCCCCCGCATTTTTTCCAACAACCCAGCGCTTTTATATCCTTCACTCAAAACCATGGGATAGCGACTTGTTCGTCAGGAGTTTATTAAATGTCAGACACACAATCACCCCTCGCAGGACTCGTCCTGTTCATCGTATGTCTTGCAATCGCCGGCACGTTTGTTGCCGGGGTCCATTATTTCGCCATTGACCTGCCGCAGCAGAATGCGGTGCAGGCGCCGGAGAATCTCTTCTCACCCGGGGGTTCCTGTACCTGCGACCAGGAGCTCGCAAGTTGCAAAAGCACGTGCACGGGCGGAATGTTCAATGATGATTATTACTGTGAAATGGAGTGTTGGGTGACATACCGGGCCTGCCAGGCCGGGTGCTGAACAATACTCTCCCATGGTTTTTTGGCATATCTAAAGAATTTCAGCTACGGCAGGGAGTTCTGCACCGAAACTGCCGGAGCAGATATACCCGGCAACCATTTTTTCTCTACAACACCAAAGACGGGATACCATCATGACGTACCTTGACTGGGGCTGCGAACCATTGCGGGAGGAGTGCGGGTCCTGCCTCGATGCCATCTGCTCCGCGTGCGTTGACGAGTTCAAGAAGCGGGGGGCATGCCCGGGAACGGAGGACGGGGAAGACTCGTCCGGGGATCTGCCCGAACCGGACTGCGACCGGTGCCAGATTGAGAAGAAGCCGGACTGTGCCCGCTGCGAGATCATCCTTGCGGTGTGCCGGAACTGCAGCAGGAATCCAACCTGCGGGTTCAGGATCACCTGAACACGAGGGGGGAAAAACGGGGGCGGGCATTCGCATCACCCAGCCCCCTGTCGTCTGCTGCTGGCAGGGACCGGCCTGATGCCGGCCCTGCCCCTGAGGATCGGCCGGATCGTGATGGAGAATCTCACCGGGTTCGTGGGGTACAAATCCCTGCCGGATGCGGATGACGGGATCCTGCCCGGCACACCACCCCAGAAAGTCCCGTGAACCGGTACCCGGGCCGTAGGTTTCCCCACCCCAAATCTCCGCGCCCACTTCACCGCACTTCTACCGGACGATCCGGCACTCAGCGGTCACTTCCCCGCACTCGACAAACATCGCGGAGATGGGACAGAGGCGCGTGATCGTCTGGTTAACGATGTTGTTCACCAGCGCATCGTCCGCACCGGCTTTGAGCGTGATTGTCAGGTGGACGTGGTCGAAGAAAGCGGGCATGGTCTTTACCCGGGTTCCGTGGAACGCGATGGCGAGCTCGTCCGGGACAATGCCGTTGTCGCCAAGCGCTAAGAGGATCTTCACGCCAACGCACCCGCACATCGCGCCGACCAGGTACTGGATGGGGTTTGCAAACTTCCCGTGCCCTCCCATGCCGACCGGGGCTTCCATCGGGAAGGTTATCGCGCCGGTGCTGGCAGAGAACGCTCCGTCTCCTGAGTAGGTGACGGTCATGTCGACCGGTTTCCATTCTTTCCGCGATTCCGGCCAGGGGATCTCTGTGCTCATGGATGTACTGGTTGGGTTCCTAGAATTAAGAACGTGTGCGGGGCGGTGGGGCGGGAAAGCCGGCGAGTGCTATGATCAAACCTGAAAAGACTTCCCGCACAGGAAAAATTCCGGGCTCTTTTTTCTCAATTCCGATCGTTTAACTATCATCCACCCGCAAACGATGAATAACAACAGGGAGGTATGTTGAAAATGCAGGGATCCATAAGGTCGCCACTCGGCCGGCTGGTATTGTTCATTGTCGGTTTATCGATAGCTGGTGCACTGGTTGCCGGGACGCATTATGCTCTCGTGGATCTCCCTGGCCAGGTTGTTCGGCAGGCGCCCACGAATGCCGGGCCCGATCCCTGCGCAGCAGCGTGTGCACCAGCGTATCATATCTGCATAAGCGGGTGCAGCGGGAACGGGGGCTGCATTGATACCTGCTATCAGGTGGCAGAGACCTGTGCGCACAGCTGCGGCATCGAGATCATGGGATGAGCGATGCCAGGAGAGCCACCCTCCCGGCTCGTGCCCTTCAGGTCTGCCTCGCGATCGCGGGAAGCGTGGCAGTATGCATACGCTATTTCGCCATTGGGATGACGCAGCAGCAGGGGGGTCAGCCGCCCAAAAGCGTCGGATAATCCTGCGCCAATCCAGTGGCGCAGAACAATTTTCTGCTCCCTTGGAAGCACGCCGTACGGGCAGGCAGGCATTGTTGATAGCAGGCGAGGAATGACACGAGGAAACGCAGGGTAAGAAGCAGGCATGAATGCAAAAGAGGTATTCCTGATAGTCACGTTCCTTCTCGCCGGCACGCTCCTGAACATCGGGTACCCGGTTGTCGCGATGGCATATGCCATTCCGGTGAGTATCGAGTTTGTCATCGCCGCCTACTGTCTTGTCGCGATGCTGGCAGTGCCCCTTCGCATGGCGGAGATCGCCGGGATCGGGATCCTTGCCGGGATCCTCACGATTCTCTCGAATTACGTTCATATCGTCACGCTCATCAGCGGGCATGCCTCGTGGAAAGCTCTCTGCATGGCCCTTGCAAACCTTGTCAGCGAACCGGCCGGTATCGTCGTCTGCTTCATCTCGTTCCTATACCTGGCAGCACGGGTACGGGCAACGGCCCCGTTTGCCGCAGCGTTCCCTGCAACCATGGCAAGCGGCCTGACGTACCTTGCGCTGCTCCTTCTTCTTACCCTGCACATCCCCACCACCCAGCCGGGGTTTTTGGAAGCGTTCCTGTTCCGAATCGTCCTTGCTGCAATCGTGAATGCTGCCGTGGTCCAGGTTGTCTTTATGGTTGCTGAACGACCGGTGAACCGCTATCTCGCGGGGCCGGCAGCGGGAGCGGGAGCGGATATTTATTCCCGATCTTTTCCGGGCGTTCGGGAGGATCTTCCCCCTGAAATTTTCACCGGTACAAAAAAATCCTGATTTGGAAGGGGTTGCTGATGGTTGGATAGTGACCGGAATCTTTATGGGCTCAAACGCAAGCTCATCTTCCTATGGTACCCCACCGCATCCATCCCCCGGATCCACCCCCGGTTCTGTCGGACCGTGCCCGCAGGACGGCCCTTGTCGCGTTCGTCCTCGTCCTCTTTTTCTGTATCTCTGTTGCCGCAGCCGTTACCGATGCCCAGTCGCCGGCGCCCCTGAACCGTTCCTTCTCGACACCAACGCCGACACCGGCCCCGGTCACCACGACCCCGGTGCCGGTCCGGACCGCTGTGCCGGTCACGACTGCAACGCCGGTCCCGGTCCCGACAACCGTGCAGGCACCTCCTGCCTATGCAACCCCGACCCCTGCACCCTACGGTACAATCGTCCCGGCAGCTACGACGGCCGTCCAGGCACTCCGGACCACGCCGGCCCGGGTTATCTGCAGGAGCGGCCAGACGGTATGCAACGGCACCTGCACGATTCTTTCAAGCGATAATGAAAATTGCGGCGCCTGCGGGCAGCGATGCCCCCCTGAATGGGGCTACAGCTGCCGTGACGGGGTCTGCCGCAAGGAGTGCGCCGGCACGACCGGCAACGGCACCGAGGTCTCCTGCAGCGGGCAGTGCACCAACCTCTGGTGGGACAACCAGAACTGCGGCTCCTGCGGTAACCGCTGCATCGCCGGCGAGACCTGCGTGGAGGGGTACTGCTCCCGGTACTGCAACGACCCGAGCTGGGGCTTGACCTGGTACCCCGTCCAGGACTGGACGCACGATTATTCAAGCCCGGCTTTTTTTAGAACTCAGCGGTTCTGCGGTGACTGCACCAGAAAATGCGCACGGCACGAGACCTGCATTGACCGCCAGTGTACCTGCCCGGGGGATGCAGCCCATGCGGTCTGCAATGGTGTCTGCTCGGATATCACCTCCGATACGGCCAACTGCGGCACCTGCGGCAGGGCCTGCGGACCTGCCCAGGGCTGTATAAACGGTGTGTGCACTGACATGTGCCGAGGGGACGAGATCTATTGCAATGATCATTGCACGAGCCGAGACTCGGTGCTTACCTGCGGCAGCTGCAACCACAACTGCTTCAGGCTCACCGGTTATGAGACGTCCCTGATATCCCCGGCCTGCGTCCAGGGCCAGTGCTTTGCGCAGTGCGGCCAGGTCCGGGTCAGTCTCGACTTTGACCCGCAGAACTGCGGGCGGTGCGGGAACATATGCCCTGCCGGGCAGATCTGTGTTGGTGGAAGGTGCAAGACCGACCCTGCCTCATGCCCGACGGGCTACGGCCTCTGCGATCCCGAGGGATCCTGCATTCCGCTGAGCGGGAACCCGCATCACTGCGGGGCGTGCGGGAACGCGTGCGAAGGTACGGAGGTCTGCCAGAACGGCATGTGCAGGCTATACTGCGATCCCCCCGTCAGTCGGGAAAAGTGCTGGAATGCCTCGGTCATGGGCTGGGTCTGCATCAATCCCCTGACCGATCCGCAGAATTGCGGGGGATGTTACAACAGCGCTCAGGGAAGGGTCTGCGACCAGTACTCAGTGTGTTCCGGCGGACGGTGCGTAAGGGTCTCCTGTCCGACCGGGGAGATTCTGTGTGGGAGTCTCTGCGTCAACACGCTGAACGACCGGGACAACTGCGGGCGGTGCGGTCTTCCCTGCCCGTGGTACTGGCCCTTCTGCATTGATGGCCAGTGCCGGTTATTTTGAGGGTAAACTGCACTCATTTTTTTGTGCCCTGCAGGGGCACGGGATTTGACAAAGCCCGTGCGTAAAAGAATGGGAGAAAACTGCTCTTTAAAAAAAACCGTCCTGATCCGGAATGGTTCGATCTCTTCTTTGTTGATCTGCCCGATGACCCCGTCCGCCGCATTATCGACATCCATACCCGAAATAATCGTGCGGCCGGCCACGAGGATATCGGCACCGGCCCTGAAATCGTCCCAAGCCAGCCCGACCCATCCCGGCATAAAAAAAATTCCCTCGCCCATTCAGCGGCGACTCATCCATGCCAAGGAAATTGGGGGCATTTTCCCCGTACTCCACCGGGGCATTGTGCGACCCGACATGCGGGAGTCCCTTGAACCGCACGAGCCAGGAACCGTTGATCTGACCGGCCATCCGGACGCGGGAGAGGCATTCGTAAACCCTGCCGTGACAAGGAGGCAGAGGGTAATCGCGATTGCCAGAATTGCCATCACGGTCTTGTTTATGAAAATGCCTCGTAACCGGTGTATCAGTATTGAGAAACTGTAGTGCCCTTGTCTGAAACGGGCCCTGAAATTCATTTCCTGAACTTGTTTTGTGAGAGGGGATATTCCCGTCAGGGTGATAACGGCCGCATATGCAGGATACTGCTGAAAAACAGGTATAAAAAAGATTATTGGATTTAAAAAACCCGTCATAATCCGGAACTCATTCGATCTCTTTCTTATTGAGTTGCTCAAGGGAGGATACAGACACGGTGCAGTATCTCACTTCCTGCCCGTGAACCGGTACGCCCCTTTCGGAACAACCATCTCGAAACGGGCACCCTTCCCGGGCTCGCCTGTCTCCGTAATGGTGATACCGGTGATCGCAAGGATCTCGCGGGTGAGGAAGAGGCCGAGACCGGTATTTTTCCCATAGCCCTTCTCGAACAGGCGGGCCTTGTCCTCACCGGTGATCCCGGCCCCGTCATCCTCGCAGGTAACCACAAGACCCGTGCCGGTCTCATGGCAGGTTATGCGTATGCCCGTCATGGCGTCACCACCATATTTCAGGGCATTATCGATCAGGTTATACGAGACCTTTTCAAAGAGAGAATCAGCATAGATTTCCAGGTCCGACCGGTCAACAGATACCTTCACATCCCTCATGGGCAGGGCAGCAACTGCCCGACGGATACCGGCATCAAGATTCTGCCAGACGGGAGCTGTTGTGCCCATATCATCGTAGATTCTGGTGAAATCGATCTGATGCCCCATGGTCTGAACAATCCTCATCTCCCTGGTGAGATAGTCTGACGCTGTGGGGTCATTTCCGAGATTTTCTTTCGAGAGTTCAAGATAGGTCGATAGGGCCATGAGCTGGTTCTTGATATCGTGCCGGGTCACGGAGGAGAGGATCGTGAGTTTTTTATTGAGCCGGAAAAGTGCATCCTCTGCTGTCTTCCGCTCGGTGATGTCGGTGATCACGGAGAGGTAAGCCATAATCCCCGCATCATCGATCCGCACGGTCTTTACCTGGCAGTGCCGGACCGTGCCATCCCGGAGCCGGATGTCGATCTCGCTGACAGGAAACGGGGGTCCGTTGCTGCCCAGTGCACGGATGAATTCCCCCGATGAGCCGGCATCCGCAGGTGATATGAGGGAATTGATGGGCTGCCCGGCAAGGGTTTCCGAGGAGCTCCCGCCGGTCAGGGTTGCTGCCGGGTTGGCGTAACGGATGAATTTCCCGTCGTGGATAAGAACATAATCCGGCAGGTTGTCTGCAAGGTTCCGGTACCGCTCCTCGCTTTCCTTAAGCTCGGCCTGGGACCGGGCCATATTCAGCATGAGGAAGGAACACGTAACCAGGACCTCCATGAGGATCGTAACGATAAAGAATATCTGGTTTAGGGGATCCGGGCCCCCGAGCGAGTGGTTACCCGGAATGAAGATGGCGTTTGCGATTACTATTATCCAGAGGAAGGCCGTGACCATGAGCGCTGCGGTGAAACTGTACCTTAGCGACCGTGTCTCCGGTTCCCTGACCTGGAGTGCGATGCAGGAGGCTGCAAGGAACGTGGGAACGAGGATCACCCCGATAATGATGCCACGCATGAGTTG
>DUHF01000202.1 GCA_013331015.1 Methanoregula sp. | reverse complement strand
AAGGCGGTCACGTTCGTCTCTCCCCGGGACTTTACCAAGATCCACGAGATCCAGAAGTACGCCAAAGTCCAGCTCGCCCGGATGCCCGTCCCCACCCAGAGCGATGTGGCAGAGACCCGTATCCGCGCCATGCTCGAGAAGGTCCGTGAGGCAGTAAAGGCCGGCGGTCTTGAGCCTTACATCCGGATCATCGAGGAGGAGAGCGAGGGTGATCTCTCAACGATCGAGATCGCATCAGCGCTCTTAAAAGTCCAGATGGAGCTCGGCAGCAGCGGGGGGCAGGACGAGGCAAGGAAACAGCACGATGACATCGACTTTGCCGATACCGGTGCAGAGGTCGGCATGGTCAGGTTCTTCCTTGCGGTCGGCCGGATGCACAAGGTTGCTCCAAAGGACATTGTCGGGGCAATCGCCGGAGAGACCGGGATTCCCGGAAAAGCCATCGGCGCAATCCGCATCCTGGACTCCTACTCCTTTGTGGAGGTGCCAAAGGAGAACGCCTCCGAGGTCTATTCGATCATGAAGGACCGGACGATACGGAACCAGCCTACCGGTATCGAACCGGCAGCCGGCGGCAACAAGCCGATGCGCCGGTAATTTTTTTATCTTTTTTTTCGTGTGGGTTTTGTTCCTTAAGGGGATACGTCCATCCCGCCTGTGCTCCGGTATCCTGCGGTGGGGGATTGGATTTGGGGAAAAACTGCTGACGCTCTTCTGGGCTAAAGCCTCGAACGCTCGTGGCACCCTTGGATACGATGACGATGGATTACGGGTATCCTGCATTAAAAATACGGATAATCCGTAAAAAAACCGGGTACTGAAGCCGCCGGGGCGGCGGCACCTCTCGTTAATAAAGAATCACCTTGGATTTTTTTGGATGGGGTCTGAACCTGATCGGTTCATGCGTGTTTTTCAGGAGAACTGATTTCAAAAAAAACTAAAAAAAATTCACAGCCGCGTTACCGCAGCCTTCCCGCCAGAGTCGCGCTCGTTGAGCCCATGGGCAACCCGCATCAGGCCCAGCACCACCAGGTACAGGCCAACCAGCCAGACAAAGATATCGAGACCGAGCATCGGGTTGAGAATCAGGAAGAGTCCGACAACCATCGAGAAGATGCCGATCATGACAAAGACCATCCGCACCATGGTATCAACGATAACCATCCCGACCCCGATGGCAATCTCGCCAATCCCGTAGATGAGCAGGAATATCCCGATGAGGAGACCGGTTGAGACGACTAAAAGCGGGGGTGCGATGATGGAGACGATGCCGACAAGCAGACCGAGCGTCCCCAGACCAAAGATGCCCCACCGGGACCAGCCCTCGGCATCGAGAAAGAGGCCTTCGACTAAGAAGATTGCCGAGAGCAGGATGATAGCAACACCGGCTAGGGCAACGATCATGTCTATTGCTGCGTGCGAGAAGAAGAGCATAAACAGGCCAAGGAGAGCGCCGAGTATCCCAAGGCCGACCATTGATTTCCACCGGACGGGGTGCGGATCATTCATGGTACATCCTTATCACCGTGCGGGATAAGGATTTCGGGGCGTTTTTCGTCGGGATCCCCCACCCGTCAGCAGGCTTTTTGCGATAAGCATGGGGTGGCACAACCATCATATAATCCGGCCGGCAATCTTTCGGGTATGAAAAAGATCTTCGCTCTTGCCGGCATGCTCATCTTCTGCATGCTGCTTGCCTTGGTCGCCGGTTGCACGCAACCGGAGACCCCCGTCGCAACGCCGACTGCGACACCGGTGTCTACCATCGAGGATACCACAGTTGCCACACCGGAACCGACCCAGATTTCGATGACGCCCGGCCCCACCCAGACGCTCCCTGACATGTGGAGCCTTGATGTGCAGGTGAACGGGAACAACTACGGCCCTGACCCGCAGGTCATTACCACCATCCGCGGGGGAAAGGGGCTCAACTTCATCCTTGCCGTGGATGTCAGAGTGACCCGTGCTGATGGTAAGATCGAGACCGGGAGCATCAAGCGGGACGGCACGTTCCGCGTCGGGGACTCGGTCTCACTGCCCGTGACCAACGATATGGGGAACGTCAACCGTGTCGAGGTCTGGGCAACGGATCCCCAGGGTGAGAGAGTGAAGATCCACGACGCGCTCGTGCCGTACCGGTCATTCAACTGACCCCGGTTATCATTTTTTTGGTGCATCCCACGCTCGTTACACGGAGGCTGATCTTCCCCCATACCTGATAGCGGAACCTGACACCACTATTGGAGGCTGCGGAGTTTTTCGCGAGAGAGGGTTTTTCGGCGTTTTCCCCCATCGGCTGCACGGTCAGGATCCAAATCAGCCCGCAGCCATCACGAGCATTTTTTTACGCGGATATCCGGTCATCGTACCGGGGGGCGCAACCGAGGGTTTTGGCTGTGGGCTAAAAAAGGCGTTACCAGCAGGATGAACCAATCAACCCCTATCCCGTTATGAGCATTTCCGGTACCGGGGAAAAAATTTTGTTTTGCCACGGGGGTTAGTCGTACCGGCTGTCGCCCAGCCGTCCCACGTACAGGGTGATGATGGGGATGAAGATGCCAACCGCGATGATGGCAAATCCTACCGGTTCGTCACCGAAGGGGGGCATGAATGCCACCCAGACCCCGTTTGCGATCACAAAAAGTGCGATGAAAAAACTGATGACCTTGACAATGGTTTCCATGCTTACCTGTGCACCTGCCTCTTGTGCAAGGATAGGGAGGTGGAGGTAATAAGATCTCTTGTACAGGGCACCGTCTGCAGGAATTTTTATTGCCCGGGCCTTGGGATCCGGGTGTGTTTGGGCCGGACCTATTCACCGGCAACCCGCAGCGTCTCCCAGCCCACCTGCTTTGCGAGAACGGCATTTCGGATGACCCGCTGGGTCCGGCTGAGATTACCGGTGCCCTGTTTGACGTCCATGAAGATGATCCGGATCTCCTTTTTTTTATCGTCCGACACATCGGTCAGGCCGTCGAAGATGACGTAGTCCACGGGCGACCCGATGAAGCGGGCATCGGCCGGGTTGAACGCGAACTCGGGCAGGAGCGGAGCCATCTGCTCGGCAATCCTGCCCTTCAGGGTCGAACGGGAACGGTTCACGGAGTCCTTCCTGATCCCGCTCGTTGCTTCCAGCTTCCACGTCTCCAGCTCGGCACGGTACCGGGCTTCAATCGCGGAGATCTGGGCTTGCACGTATAAAAAACCCAGCGCGAAACCGACCGCGAGGGCGATGAGGACCGGGATGATGAGATCGACCAGTGACATACCGGAGGATGGGACACACGCACTATAACGGGTTAGGCGTGCGGGGCGAAGGTGTGGGGGGGTGCCGGCAGATGAACCACAACACCACGGCACAGGATACGGAGGCCGGTTGCCCGCTCGTTTCCGCACCGGAAACACCACCCGGGAACAAAAAAAACCCTGCATTCCCGGTCATAACAGGTTTTTATATTGACGGGGCAATTTACTCCGGCATAATGCTATATAGGTCACTGGAGTATCAGGTACATACAGCGCATGAAGATCCTCGATATCTACGATTCCATGATGGAGGAGATCCAGTCGGTTTACCGGTCCCGCCTGCTCATCCAGATCCTGCTCTCGCTTTTTGAAGGAGACAAAACCCTTGCCCAGCTCCGGGAGATCACCGGCAGCACATCGCAGGCCATCATCCCCAAGATCCGGATCCTGGAGTCCGCTGATTATATCACCATGATCGATTACGAATACCGGTTGTCCCCTCTTGGACGGATCCTTGCGGGGAAGATCTACGACCATGTGCGGACAACCGGCTCGATCAAACGCCACCAGCACTTCTTTTCCGATCACTACCTGGAAGGGATCCCGGCACCTTTTCTATCCGATATCGGTGATCTCTATGATTCCCGGATCATCAGCGATACGAATGTTGAGATCTTCAACGTGTTCTTCAATTTTATCAGGATGGTAACCGAAGGCTCCCGAATCTGCATCCTCACCCCCATCTCCAGCCCTGCACACACCGAAGCTATCGCCAAGCGGGTTCTTGAAGGTGTGCCGGTCGACCTTGTCGTGGGAAAAGAGCTTGCAGTCCAGTTGTTCCAGAAAGGGTATATCGAGACGATTCGGCCGGTCCTCGATACGGGATACAATCTCAAAATCCGGGTTACGGAACAGAAAATTCCCGTGGGGCTCACCGTCACGGACAAGGGCCTCTCGCTCGGGCTGTACCGGAACGACGGCATCACCTTTGATACGACAACGGACCTGTTCAGCGAGGATCCGGCTGCCGTTTCCTGGGGGCAGCGGTTGTTTAATTTCTATCTTGAGGACGCAGAGCCGTTGCAGTACTGAACGTAGCGGGGAAGCCGGTTATTTCCTTGGTATACCGTTTTTATAGAAAAAACCCTAATCACGCCGGGGGGTTCCCGCAGGGGTTTATATTCATCCATTGGATGAATCTTAGCCATCGGAATGAATTTTCTGTGGTTTCATGAAGATCATCCATGTATGGACATGGATATTTTCCCAGCCGGCTGCTCTGCACCGTCCACTCGCTGGCAGACGCGCTGGTATACAGCTCGGTGTACCTGTCGCTTGCGTCCTGCGCGATGATGTATATTGCCGGTGTTCTCCAGGCAGTCCCGGTAAGCCCGGCCCTGTATGCCATCGGATTCTGCATCACGTTTGCGATCTACAACCTCAACCGGAAATCCGATGATGCGGAAGACCAGATCAACCATGCTACCCGGTACAGGTTTACCAAAAGATACGAGCAGCCCCTGCTCATCCTCTCCGTTGCTGCGTACGGGGCGGCCCTTGTCCAGGCATGGGGATATGGCTGGACGGCCGTAGTCATCACCGCATTCCCGTTACTTGCCGGGCTGCTCTACAGTTTCCCGGTACTGCCCGGGCCGTCACGGTACCGTAGGCTCAAGGATATTCCGCTGGGAAAGAACCTCACGATCTCCTCGGCATGGGCCGTGCCTCACGCGCTGCTGCCATCGGTGCTTGCCGATGTGGTTTTTTCAGAGATGGTCATCGCGACCTTGCTCTTCTTCTCCGGGCTGGTATTCATCAACACGGTGCTCTTTGATATGCGGGATGCCGGAGGGGATGCCGCCGCGGGGATCAGGACCGTGCCGGTCATTTTGGGCATTGCTTCAACCACCCGTATGCTGGTGGCAACAGGACTGGTTCTTGGGGCACTTATCCTGGTCATCAGCATCCCGGCGGTCCCGCTCTGGCAGAGCGGAATCCTTTTGTTTGGGACCTGCTATGGGATCGGGTACGTGATCTCCTTTACGATGACGGGGGCCTGCCATGCCGTGTGCGACATCGTTGCGGATGGCCAGTTCATCATGATAGGGGCAGTCCTGTTCTTCTCGGACCTGGTCTGTTCGGGCGGATATCTGGCGTGAACCGGTGAAAGGACAGCAGGGTTCGCCCAATCTTCAAAAAAGGGGGAACAGTCCCCCGTTTCTTTATATTCATCGCCCTGATGAATCTTCATTGTGAGAATAAATATTGCCGTGGATTGGGATATTACCCAGAAGGAAACACACGGGATGATGATGATGATCAATCGCTGGACGGAGGCTCACCTCCACGGAGCAGGAAAGGTCGCCGGCAATACCGGGGCTCATGATTCAGGCTGCCAGAAACCCTGCTTCCTCAACCAGTCCGGTGCAATGAACCTGTCGGCCGGAGGTTCATGATGCAACAGACCGGTTCTTTGGAGGGAAAAAACAGGACAATGCAATCTCCGGCAGGTACCGCAGATCCGCCGGTCCATCCGGTCCTGTATGTCGATGACGACTGCGCCCTCCTTGATGTCTGCAAACGCTATTTCGACCAGCGGGGCTCTGTTGCAATAACCTGCGCAGCGTCCGCAAAAGTGGCCATCGAACTCCTCAAAACCCGATCGTTTGAGGTTATCATCAGCGATTACCAGATGCCGGGGATGACCGGGATCGATCTCCTCGTGCATCTCCGGCTTCGGGCGGATCCTACCCCCTTCATCCTCTTCACGGGAAAGAGCCGCGAGGAGATAGTCATCGAGGCAATCAACAACGGGGCAACGTACTATCTCCAGAAACACGGGTCGCCAAAAGTCCTGTTCGCTGAACTCGAACACAAGATCCTGGAGGCTATTCGAAGGCAGACTGCGGAAAAGTCCCTAAAGGAGAGTGAGGCCCGGTACCGGGCCGTGTTTGAGAATTCGATGACGGCAATGGTTATTCATGAAGAGGACCTGACCATCAGCCAATGCAATGATACCTTTTTGCAGATGACCCGGTGGGAGAGAGGCGAAGTGGAGAAGAGAAAAAACCTTGCCGAATTTATACCGCAGGAAACCATTCCGCAGATCGGTTTCCATCACCGGAATGCGGGGCAGCAGGAGGCGACGGGAACTAACAGGTATGAGGCAGAGATCTTCACGCGGAATGGCGAGGGCCTCTTGGTTCACATCTCTGCTGAGCGTATTCCGGGTACAACACAGTGCATCATCTCGCTCTTTGACATAACCGGGCAAAAACGGCTCGAAGAGGAGTTGAAGAGACGGGAGGATGAGATCCGTCTTCTGTACACGTACCTTGCCGCAGCAAATCTCCCGTACCGGAATCCTGTACTGGAGGTGCCGGAGAAAGCGGCAGCGGGTGGATTTGGGAAAAAAATCTACCCGTCTTTCCCCAACCCGGCACCGGTCAGGATGTGGGATCTGACCCCCTCGCAGAGGAACCGGAAAAACGGTCTTCCTGAGTCCTGAAAACAGAGTTTTTCCGGTACCTGCACAGATGGCAGCAAGGCCCGCTTCTTTCCCCTGGTTTTCTCTCATTCCCGTAATCTGAACATGGGGTTGTTCCTTCCTGCAATGGCGAACCGCGGGATTCCGGGTGCCATGAATTCTGTGCGGCAGCACAAACCGCCGTGGCAGGGGAACCGTGCCAGAGGTACTGGCGGACATCTGCCGGAACGTTTATACTGTCAACATACAAATGTTGACATATGCTTCTGCCCATGAACGAGAAAGGGTTCGGGTTCTGGACCATGCGGAGGAGCGGCATCTCCAATATCGCGATAGCTCAGCAACTGGGCATCTCCCGGCAGGCAGTGTCCCACGCGCTCCTTGCCATGGATGAGAAGGTTGAGTCCACCCTGCGGGAGATGGCCCGCGCCAACCAGATCGCAATCGATACGGTCAATGCCGAACGCGGGATCCTCCTTGGTCAATCGGTGCCGTTCAACACCGCGGCCATCATCTTTGTCTCGGAGAAGCATGGTATGCAGGTCTGGTACGAGCATGAAGGGGACTGCGGAAGCTGCCCGCGGTACACGGAATGCATCGAACTCTTGTGGGACTATGCAACGGAACTGGGCGTGAAGATCGAAAAGACCGCCGACCCGACGGCAATGGCCGAGGAACTGTTCGGGAAGGTCAGGAGGCTGGGGGGACAATGACCGGAATTACCCGGAGGGTTCACGCATATCTCGGCTGGTGCCCGATGGCACACGGCACGATGAGGACAAAAGGGGTGGCCGGGGCGGGTGCTGATCAGGTTACAGAACTGATATCTCCGGGCCCCTATGCAGGAGGGAGAACGCCATACCTTGCGGGGGCGCTGGTCCTTGCAATCGCTCTGGCAATAGCCCTGATGATCATCATGTACAGTGGCAATGCATGGTGGTTTTATGCCCTCATCTTCCTCGGGATGGGCATCGAAGGGACGCTCCTGCACCGGGTTGTACAGCAGCGCAGGAGCGAAGGATCATGAGTTTGGTTGAGACGATCAGCGCGTATCTCGGCTGGTGCCCGAACGGGAACGCGATGCGGGCAAAGCAGACCGGGGATTCGGGTACGGTCTTTCTTGCGGGGAATACCCGGGTGCCGGCGCCGGGAGAAACCGATGGTAACGGCAGACCGCGGGACGGCCGGTACGAGCATACGCAGCGGGGGAGTGTCATCCTCGGGGCGATTGGAGCTGCACTGATCCTCATCGTTTTGTCCATGCTCATCTTCGGGCCGGTGCTGGTTTCGGTGCTGGTTCTTCTGATCCTCATCATGGTTCTTGCAATCATGTCCCGGCTGACCGTCTCGGTCACGGATACCAGACTGAAGATCCGTTTCGGGCCGATCGGGCTTATCCAAAAGGAGTGGCTGCTCTCCGATATCATCTCGGCAACGCCCGTGACCAACCAATGGATTTACGGCTGGGGGATCCGCTGGACACCGCACGGGCCGCTCTATAATGTGGCAGGGAGCAAGGCCGTGGAGATCCTCCTGTTGTCGGGCAAGAAATTCCGGATCGGTACCGACCAGCCGGAGGCACTCTGCCGCGCCCTCCAAAAAGCCTGTGCAGGAATACAGACCGTGGGGATAAAATGACCAGTAGTTTATCAGAGATCTTCAAAAAATATGCCGGCTGGTGCCCGATGGCTGCCGCTCGACAGAAACAAGAAGAGGACGATCGTCAGGCAGTGCCGCAGGTCCGGGGGGAGGATGCCGGGCCGGTTGCCCGCCGGGCAGTCACCTTTTTGCGGCTCACGTACGCGGTCGTTGTGCTCGCGTGGCTGGTTGCACTTGCTGCGCTCCCGTACCTGCCGGAGACCATCCCCGTCCACTGGAACATCTACGGGCAAGCGGACGGGTTTACCGGCCGGCTCGCGGGGGCGTTTGGACTCCCTGCCATCATGACGCTGACACTCTTCCTGCTCATCATCCTTCCCCGCTTTGACCGGATGCGGGTGACTTTTGACGATTCCCGCGATATTTACGCCATCGTCACCTTCGCAACGGTGAGCCTGCTGCTTGGCATCGAGGTCACTACCCTCCTCTCGTCAAGCGGCATGGACCTGCCGATGGCCACAATCTTCCCGGTGCTGCTTGGGTTCTTCTTCATCGTTGTTGGCGGCCTGATGCCCTGGCTCCGGCGGAACACGACGGCCGGGATCCGGCTGCCGTGGACCATTCGGAGCGAGAGGGTCTGGAACGAGACGCACAAGCATGGAGGGCCGGTCTTTGTCCTCGCGGGCGTGCTGATCGTGCTCGCAAGCGCGGTGGCGGGAACGTGGGGGATGCCCCTCGCGCTTGGGATCATCGCGGTTGCAGTCATCTATGTGACAATCTGGTCGTACCGGCTGTCACGGACCTTGTCAGATGAAGGGTGCCCGGCACAAGACCCTTAACTTCCTGCCGCTCCAGTACTAAAAAACGAGGTGCCACGATTTCCTTAACTCCCATTCCCCTCCGGATCATTGCGCTCACGCAGGAGCGAAACAGCCTTTTTGAGTACCCGCTGGAACGCCTCGGGGGGATCATCAGGGACATTGGTTTCCGGTGCACCTCCTGCGCGAAATGCTGTACCCGCTCCTTCAATGGCCACGTCTTCCTCCTTGACCGGGATGTCAGGGAAGTAAAGGAGATCGAACCCGAAGCCCTTGAACCGGCACCGGGGCCGGAGTTCTGCGACCAGAACGGTGTCTTCTACGTGTCCGGCTACGCGCTGCGGGTGCAGGACGACGAGGCGGGATCCTGCTGGTTCTTACAGGACGGCCGTTGTCGGATCTACGACCGCCGGTTTGCCATCTGCCGGATTTACCCGTACATGCTCCACCGCGAACCAGACCAGGAGGGCGCCATCGACTGGCGTCAGTTCTCGGGTCTTGAGCATCACGGGGAGTACGACGCGGAGATACCGGACGAAGAGAGCATGACAATCGCCCGCGAGGTGAAGGAGTACGAGAACGCCTTCCTCATGCAGGAGATCCGGTTTCTGGAATATATACAGGACTATTTTTCTAAAAACAAACTCCGTCACGTCCAGAAGATCTATGACGACCGGCTCAGGGCATTCCGGAAAGGCGCGGAGATCACGGTAAAGGTGTTCTTCGATGACTCGCTCGAAGAGCACCAGCTCCGCCTGCCGTAAAGGCGGGGCAGAAACGCCGGCCGGACGCGACGGGCCCGTCCCGGCGAAATCCGCTATTGTAACCGTTTACAATGCTGTTGCCCGACCGAGTGCCCCAGTGATCGATGACCGAATCGCCGGGTCTTCTGACTCTGCTGCAAGCACCTCTTTGAGACCCGCAATGGCACTCAAGCTCCCGATCGCTGCCAGCGCCATGGCGGCACGCTCGCGATTGTCCCCGCGTTCATGCGAGTCACGGA
>DUHF01000197.1:10736-10946 GCA_013331015.1 Methanoregula sp. | reverse complement strand
TTTTTCCTCATCCAGACAGCAACAACTATATGGAATCCGCTGAAAAATAGTATGCCGCAAGTGCATTGGCACAAGGGCTCGTAGATCAGGGGTAGATCGTCACGTTTGCAACGTGAAGGCCACGGGTTCAAATCCCGTCGAGTCCATTTCCTTTCTTTAACTTTCCTTCATGACCGTTAGGTCAGGCCGGGTGCGAGGGCGGAGCCTTCG
>DUHF01000197.1:4879-10678 GCA_013331015.1 Methanoregula sp. | reverse complement strand
CCGCCTTTGTCCATTTCCTTTCTTTGACTTTCCTTCATGACCGTAAGGTCAGGCCGGGTGCGAGGGTGGAACCTTAGCTTTTTTGACGGGGTCAAATCCAGAATTTTTCCAAATAAATCCACACCCCGGTCCATCTCCGTCTTCAGTATCCGTTTTTCAGGTCCGCCGGGTTGTACCCGGAGTTCGGATCCCTCACTCCCCCAACCCGAAGGCAACAGATATAATTAGATATGACCTTTGAGGATACTATCCACTAGGAAGCATGAGGGAGAACACGATGTATCCGCCGGTTGTCACTACCGGATCGCCCACTGAGGCCCTTGACGGGGTATCCGAATGGGTGCTCATCCTGCAACCTGATGGGATTGTCGGGTGGTCGAACCGGGCATTCAAGGAATTCATGGGAGGGCAGGCTCCCGGGGGCACGGTATGGGATATCCGGCATCTCTTTCCCGCTGATGCAGACAGGGTGCTGGATGACATCCGCGATGTGATCGAGACCGGCCAATTGCGGTCCGGCATCATCCGGCCGGTACAGGGGATCAATGGCGAGAGAAAAGTTATCCGGTATACCGTGATCCGGCATCGCGATCCCGTGCAGTATACCAGCGTCATCTACCTGTACGGCCTTGATATTACCGATACGGTCGAGATGGAAGAACTCAAAAAAACCGCATTTTCCCAGATCGAGAAGAACATCGAACAGTTCGCCATTCTGGGCGACCACCTGCGCAACCCCCTCACCGCCATCGTCGGATTGTGCGACCTTCTTGAGGACAGAGAGATCGCAGAAAAGATCCAGGCTCGGGCGCGGGAGATAGACGACCTCATCACCCGGATCGACCGGGGGTGGATCGATTCGGAGAAGGTCCGGAACATCATCCGGAAATACTACGACATCGGTGCAGCCGGGACCCATGAACTGGTTGCCCGGGCAATCCATGAAGAATATATCGCGTTGCAGAAAAAGGCAAAACAAACGCCGGAAACGAACCTTTCGATGCGCCCGTGGGACGAACTTCCCCGCCGGCTCAAGGAGTCAAATCTCCGGCAGGTCGAGGATATCTGGAGGGCCTTCCATACCATCAACTGCTCGATTGCCCTATCGACAGACAGCCGGGAACCGCTCTTTAGCTTCACCGAAAGCGAGGTTGAATTCTTGTCGGAGCGGGAGCACGAGCAATGGATGGCGGAGCGCAAAAGAAAGGGATGGGAATACGGCAGGGTTCGCGATGACCAGCAGAAGATCCACGACTGCATTATCCCGTGGGAAGAACTACCCGAGGCGGAGCGCGAGAAGGACCGGAATGCCGTCCGTGCCCTGCCGGGGATCCTTGCAAAGGTGTACCTGAAGATCATCCGTCTGGATCAGGGCAAATACTAATAATCTCATAACCCACACTACCAACCGATAGCTGACGGCAGGAGAGCGTCATCGGCCGGGATACGCATATGGCAGAGGGGCAGACGGATAAAAAAGAGAACCATCACGATGTCTTCATCAGCTATGCCCAGGAAGACAAACCCATTGCCGATGCCGTCTGCGCAAAACTTGAAGCGCATACGATTCGCTGCTGGATCGCACCCCGGGATATCCCACCCGGCAGAAATTTCCCCGAAGCAATCATCGAAGGCATTGAGGGGGGAAAAGTTGTTGTTGTCATCTTCTCCTCGTTTGCGAACAAATCGCCACACGTTATGCGGGAACTGACCAATGCGGTGAACAAGAGCCGGATCATCATCCCGTTCCGCATCGAGGACGTGGAGCCCTCCAAATCCATGGAGTATCTCATCAGCGTCCCGCACTGGCTCGATGCAGTTACCCCCCCGATTGAGAAGCACATCGATCTTCTGGCAAAGACCATCGACTGTATCATCACCACGGATAAGTCTTCGATAGCATGCCTGGCTCATGCCACGGGTGAACTGAAGGAAGGGGGGCAGGGCACGGGAACAGAACCAGATCACCGTTCTGCCAGTTGCCCCGCATGCCAGGCTCCCCTTTCCCTTGGGGTGAAGTTCTGCGAAGCCTGTGGTGCACCGGTTTTTGACCACACGTCCACAACGGAAGGTATGCCCCCGTCACCCGAAGACATCCGCACAACCACAACTCCCGCGCCCCATCAACCGGAGCCGGTTTTGCCCTCCAGGGCCCCTCCCCAAAAAGAAGTTGGGGAAACGGTGCCGGGAAAAACGCCAGCAAAACAGACTATGGTCCCATCCCTTATTTTTGGGCTGCCGTCATGGATGTTCATCGGTGCAGGAATTATTGCTGCCCTTCTGATCATCGCGGTTTTTGCATTCCCGCCGCAAGAGGAACTGCTGCCCAATACCAGTACACCCATTGCCGTGCAGCCGGATTATGGCGGCATGTCAGAGACGGACTATTACCGGAGTTCCGGGGCTCGCGTTGACACCGTGATCCTGACCGTTGTCCCAACCCAGACCATGGCAAAGGATACAGAACTGTATTTCGATGTGAGCAAGGACTCCTCAAAAGCTCTTGTCACCGTTCAGTTCAATGGCGGCCCGGGGACCGGTCTCGTCAGGGACAACCGGGTAGTCCTGACCCGTTCCGATGGCACGGTAACCGAAGGTCGGCTCAATCTCAACCAGCGGTTGTCTACGGTGCAGCTGCAGGGATCGCGGGGAACGGATCGCATCCAGGTGATCGTCATCCTCCATTCAGGGGAAGAGAGGAGTATCGTGGATAAACTGCTCCCGTACCGGCAGTATTAGTGAACGTATCCCGGCGTGCTGGATTTTTAGTCGACCCACTCGAGGATATGGGGGGTCTTCTCCTTCTCATCCCGTGCAATGATCCGGTGCCTGCTTTTTTTTTGCATATCGGTTGCAGCCGGAGGCGCACCGGCAAACGAGCCGTAATCCAGATATTCACGGGTGATGATATCATCGCCACCACCCGTGATCTCGTGGATGGCGGGGGGTGCTGGTTTCCCATGAGGAGTAAAAGGAGGGAGAACTGAATGAGACCACGAGTCGGTTTCCGGTGATGGATCCGCAGGTTGATTGAAGGTATGATCCGAAACCATCACGGGCGGAAAATTCGCCCAAGCCGGGGCAGGAGAGGGATTTGCCGTGCCCTCCCGGATAGTGTTCTTCAATAACAGGAAATCAACAAAATCTGAAACTTCCTGCTGCTGCTCCGGGGTCAGTTGCGCTATCCGGTTCTCAAGTGGCACCATGATTCTTCCTTCCGGACTCCTGCTGATAAAATTGTCTTTTGTTACTCCCTATTTTAAAGGAACGGAAAAAACGGGAGGGATGGAACCGGTTATTCCCACCGGTGCTGGTAGCCTCGCTTCTCCAAGGGCTCTTTATCCACGGTGACCGTCTTCGTCCTGACCACTTCACCAATCACGGTTGCATTTACACCCGGGACCGGGAACTTCTCCGGGGCGATGGTGAAGATCAGCTCATAGTCCCCGCCGCCGTACAGGGCAAGCTCGCGGGCGTGCTCTGCCGGAATACCGGCCGGAAGCGGGAGTTTTGCCGAATCGATCGCAAACCCCCAGTCGTTAACGCTCATCAGGTCGTACAGGGAGAGGGCGATTCCGTCACTGTCATCCATCATTGCGCTCACGCCGGCCTTTCCGAGAACCTGGCCCTCCGTCACCCGGGGCTGCGGCTCGAAGAGGAACTTCTCGAACTGGGGATACCCGTCGAGCCATGCCTGAGCCTGGCCGGGGGTCCCGGTGATACAGACCAGATCGCCCGGCCAGACACCGGTCCTTCTGACGATATCGCGCCGGTCAACCAGCCCGAGGCCGGTCGTCACGACCGTGAGTTCCCCGTGATGGTCGATGTCCCCGCCGATGATCTCCGCCCCGAACTGCGTGCAGCAGTCCTTTGCCCCCTGCATCACCCCTTCAAGGCTCTTCCAGTCATCGAGCCCGACAGCGATGAGCAGGAACTTCGGAGCTGCCCCCATGCTCGCGATATCCGAGAGCGTGACTGCGGCGCTCATCCAGCCGGCCTGCCAGTCGGTCATTCCGGGGACGAAATCCGTGGAGCGGTGGAGCATATCGGTAGTCGCAACCATCACCTGCGCACCGCAGGAAAATTCCGCACAGTCGTCAAGGCATTTTTCCTTACCGACAATTCCCATCACTTTTTTCAAGAGCTCCCGGTCATCCACCTTTCTTCACCTCCTTACCGCGTTCGCTCTTGTACTCCTTGAATATGTGCTCGATCATCTCGGTCTTCTTCTCCCGCTCCCGCTGATCCTGCCCCTGCTGCCAGCGCCCGAGCGCGGCATCCAGCAGGTCTTTTGCACACAGCCCCTGTTTTCCCCTGACTTGCGAACCGGTCTCCGCTGCTGAGAGGAGCGGGAGTTTTGCCTCCGCAAACGTGGGGATGAGCTGTGCGTCGCCTTCGCGAAGGTTTCCTTCTCCGACAATTACAGCCCGCACCTTCATATCAGCGAGGTCGCGGATGATACTCCTCCCCCACCCGTCTGTGCGGGAGACAAAGACGATGTCCCCTGGAACGATTCCGGCATCCTCATTCAGGTTCCGGAGCCCATCCCTTGTCAGCGATTCCATCACCTTGAGCGGGATCACCTCGCCATCCATCGAGAGCTCGGCAAATTTCTTGATCCGGGCGATCCGCTTCACGAGATTCCGGTTGTGCCGCTCCTCTTTCCGGAGCCGTTTCTTCTGCCCCTCGATGATTGCNNCGCTTTGCGATCTCGGTATCTTTTTGCAGCTCTGCATCGCGGCTGGTGCCGATCTTCCGGATGCGGGACTGGAGGCGGCGGATCTCATAGTCCCTGGCTTTTACCCCTTCTTCCAGTTCCGCAACATAGGTGCGCAGGCGCTTGACCATGCCGTCCAGCACCCGGACGCGCTCGTCCGTTTTAATATCGGTGATGACCGGGGGCGCTTCCGGCGATTCGGCTGCAGGTACCGGCACCCGCATATCCCCGATCACCTGCTCGAGGCTCTGGCCCCGTATCACCCGGGCCCGCACCTCGTCGAGATCGTGCCCGGGCGGGATCCGTTTTAACAGGCTCTGGAACCTGTGCCGGTAATGGCGGAAGGCATCGAGCGCTGCCGAGAGAGCGTCCCGCTCATGGTCATTTGCATATTCGAACGGGCTGGTCAGCTCCACTTTCGTCTCCACGCTCACATCCTGTTTTGGCGTATAGGCAATGGCAGAGAACGACCGACGGATCTTCTCGACCGAGAACGGCATCTCCTGTACGTCGGAGGCGATGATTAGGGGTTTTCCTACCTTGTAGAGCTCCTCGATCACGTCTGACATGGTCATCTGCCGGGAGCTCCTAAGGTGGAGGAGATTGCCATCGAGATCGAGCGCGGCAAAGGCGGTCGTTGTTCCCGGGTCAATGCCGACAATCAGGTACCGGGGCTTTCCCGATAGGGGCCGGAACCGGATCCGTTCCAGCCGTTTGCCGCTGATCCGGACCTGCACATCCGCCCCGCGGTAGGTTGAGACCGGTACCTGGTCCCGGGTGGCAAAGACCCTGATCGCGACCCGGCTGCATCCGCCAAACGCTTTTGTCTCCTTCTTCTCGTACCGGAGCCCTGCTGCAACGAGCGCCATCTCAATCTCCCGGCCTTTGAGCTGGACTGCCCCATGCATCTTCCGCACGTACCGGTTCTGGCTCCACCCGCCCTTGCCCGGGGAACGGTGGCGGCTTACGACAATCCCGCTCTCGTTCTCAAACGCGATCACCTCGGCACCGGCACCCAGCGTTGCCACCTGCGCCGTGGTCCGGGCTTCCGCAAACGGGTCGAACCGGTTGAAGCGGATATT
>DUHF01000197.1:0-4734 GCA_013331015.1 Methanoregula sp. | reverse complement strand
GTCTCGCTGGTAATCTGCGGACCCTCCATGCGGACGAGCGCATACATCGGTCTTCGGGAGCGGGACCGGACCGAGCCTTTGATGATGTCGATGCCAAAAACCTTCAGCCTATCACCCATTGCACCGCATCCTTGCGGGGATAGTCCAGCTGGTATTTCCGCAGGAAGTAGGCAAGGATATTGTCAACATCCCGCCCGACAATTGCCCCGGCATTCGGGTGGTCGGTGGCGATCCACTGCGGCCAGTCGATGAGGACGACCCTGCCATCCTCAATGAGGATGTTGTATTCGGAGAGATCAGCATGAATGACACCCGCCTTGTATGCCAGGTGCGTATTTTCAAGGACCTCTTCGAGGATCTCCTGTGGTGCCTCAAGACGGCAGCGGTTCAGGTTCTGGCCGTTGATGAGCGCCATCACGACCGTGTGCCGGTTCTGGTCTATGGGGAGCGGTACACTCACCTTCGGGTGAAGAGCGGTCAGGGCTTCGAACTCCCGCTCCGCGGATTTCCGGGATGCGATGAGCCACGGGCAGTGCCCTTCCTCGGGCATGTAGTCGCGGTTGAGCCGGGCAGAAGCAAACGACCGCCCCCCGACCCGGTGGAACTTGATGGCAACCGGTCCAAGACCAAGCGCGTCGTGCACCACAGACTCCTTGCCTTCCCCGATCTGGGAACCAAGCGCAGAGATTGTGCCTTTATGAGTGAGTGTTGCAAGGGCCAGCGCGTCATAGCCACCGAAGACGAGCGCGTACCCGTCATACGGGACCGGGTTAAAGCGGACCATTCCCCACGCGATGAGCCGGGAGAGCCGGTAGGTGATCTCGGATTCTGCAAGGTTTGTCGTGGTCCTGAGTTGTTCGAGCGGCACCCACGCGTACCGCTTCATCCCCCGTTCGAGAGCAAGGAGGATCGTCTTTTCGTACTTGTGAAGGGTGCGGATCTGCTCCGCTGCAACGCCCATAATCGTTAGAGTTGTTATGTGGCTGACTATAAAATCGCATCTTCCCTGCATGCGGACATAACCTTAAACATCTCCGGTCTTCCAGAATTGATCGGATAAGGCTTATGCAGTGCAGCAAGTGCAAAAACAAAGGAGTTGTATTCCAGCCGTACTCCGGCCAGCACCTCTGCCGCGATCACTTCATTGCCGACGTTGAAGCAAAGGCAAAACGGGCAATCCGGATCAACCAGTGGATGCATCCGGAAGACCACATCGGGGTTGTTGTCCGGGGGGATCCCGCAGGAAATGCCCTGCTCTTCTTCTTAAAGAAACTGACCGGCAACCGGAAGGATATCCGGGTGTCTGAAATGACCGGAACTGAAGATCTTCTTCTGCTCAAAGAGAGGGCACGTAATGCCGGCATTACCCGGATCGCACGTGCCACCACCCTTGAAGATGCAGCAGCATCGGTCCTCATCGGCATCCTCCGGGGAGAGGCAGATAACTGTTTTCCGGACACATATGGTATTCAGGGCGGCATTCAGGTGATCACCCCGTTCGGCCACATCCCGGCCGGGGAGATCGCCCTCTATGCCCACATTCACGGGTTGAACGGGGGTATGGCAGTTTTTATGGAAGAGGCCGGCTCCCTGGATATGGATGTGAAAGCCATGCTGGCCGAGTATTCCCGCCGCCACCCCGCAGCACCCCACGCTGTGCTGAATCTCTGTGAAGCGCTTGCCGCAGTACACCGGCCGGAGGACGGGATATCCCCCAAGTAACCCACGGGAACAGCGCGGATGAGGGGCATACGATAAAGCGGATATCCATCAGGTTAAAAAAGTTCATCCATCAACAATACAAGGGAGACAACCATGGACGACGAACTCGGGTGCAGGATGGGCCGGGTGGAACAGATGATCCGGTACGCGTACTGGAACACGGGCAGCAAAGGGATCGTTATTGGGTTAAGCGGCGGGATTGACTCGGCGGTTGCCGCAGCATTCTGCTGCCGGGCGGTCGGGCCGGCCAAGGTCTTTGGCCTCTTCCTCCCCTCTTCGGTCAGCAACCCGGCAGACGGGGAGGATGTTGCAGCGCTCTGCCGCACGCTGGGCATGAGCCATGAGGTCATCAGTATCGATCCGATCCTCGCCGGCTACCGTTCGATTTCGGGGTTTGTCGAAACACCGTATCTTCTCGGCAACCTGATGGCCCGCACCCGCATGGCGGTGCTCTACTATTATGCCAACCGGGAAGACCGGCTCGTTTGCGGCACTTCGAACAAAAGCGAGTACCTGCTCGGGTACTGCACGAAATACGGGGACAACGCTGCCGATCTCCAGCCCATTCTCCATCTCTACAAGACCGACGTTTACGTGGTTGCACGGGAACTGGGGATCCCCGACCAGATACTCACAAAAACACCATCCGCCGGGCTCTGGGAGGGGCAGAGTGACGAGGCGGAGATCGGCCTCACGTACCCCGAGATCGATAGGTCACTCAGGGCCCTTGAAGGGCAGGAGTGGCAGGCCCGGACCCCTGCCGAAACAAAGGTGCTCGCGCTCGTCAAAAAGAGCGTGCACAAGAGGCAGGCTGCCCCTAATCTTTCAGCAGTACTTTAAAGATTTCAGCGTACTCTTCGGGGCGGTTGAGGAACGAGAGGGCTTTTTCGTTGCCAATCAGGCCATAGAGGGGGCCCCGGACAATCCTTCGGTCACCCCGCCCGGACCGGGGGCGGACATGACGGACAGGAGGGAGGGCCGGATAATGGCGGTTCCTGACGAACTCTCCCGAGGTCATTTCAAAATATGCAGCACCGTGGAGGCGCTCGTATTCAGCATATTCACTCTCGAACGCGGTGGAGACGATGTTGGCCATCACGAGGGTCTTTTCCCGTGATGGATTGATGGTGATGTGCCCGTATCCCGGCGGCATGATGACAAGATCGCCGGCCTTGGCCGCGATCATCACGACATCGTCAAGCGTCCGTGACTGGAGGAGGTAATGTGCCCTGCCCTCAAGCACCTCGTAAATCTCCGGGTATCCCGTTCCGGCGCTATTGTCCGGGTGATAGTGGCCCTTGGTCTTGACCCATTCCCCGCATAGATCCCGGGGGGGAATAACGGTCAGGTCGTACCGGAGCTTGTGGGCATGCAGCCAGCGCCAGTCCGCGTCGGACTTTGCCAGGTCACGGTACATAAAATAGAGGGCGCCTTCACCGGCACACAACGTATCGGCAAGGACCGGCCGCATATCGGCAAAGGTCCGTACCGCAGGGGGAGGCAGCTCCCCGTCCCACCCTAACATCACTTCTTCTTTCGCATTACAAGTAAATAATACCCGGCGACGAATGCAACCAGGACAATGACGCCAAGGGCCGGCAGGAGATCGAAGATCCCCGCCATGGGCTTCTCCACAACCCTGACCGGCACCTTGGAGGAGTCGGAAACCTGGCTGTTATCCAGTGCATCGCGGTACCGTATTTCGGTGTCGAGGAAGTACTCCTTAACCGCTGCATCTCCCGCAGCAGCCATCAGGTAGCGGGCAGTCGCGGTCTCTCCGGGTTTTAAATCCCCAAGATAGGCGGTATTATCGGTGCTCGAGAAGGGGCTGACTGCCGAGATCCGGGACTGCGCAGCATAGACGGGGATCTCACCGGTGTTCTGGTACTGTACGGTGATCGTCGCATCAGACCCTGCAGAGATTTCCGGGGGAGCCGAGACCACGGCAAAGGTGACCTTTCCACCCACGGGAATGCCGATCGTCTCAAGCCCTGAGGTAACGACTTCGCCGAGCCGGTTCTCGTAAGTGACGGCAACATCGACCGGGTAGGTCTGTTTGCCAGCCTCGGTGGAGATCCCCACTTTATACCGGCAGGTGACAACACCATCTCGCGGGAAATCACCGATAAAGACACTGCTGTCAGTCGGTATGATGGGGCTGTTGCCGTTCCGCAGGAGCCGGACGGTTGCTTTCTTCCCGTCCTCAAACCCGGGGTTTTTGATGGTCAGGGTAACAAAACCCCCGGTGCCGACACTCAGGTTCTCCGCAACCACATCGATAACTTCGATCTGCACTTCCGGTTTGATCCGGATGGTGAGCGGGATCGTCTCGGAGGTGGTTACGTAATTGTTCTGGAGTACGTCAGCGGCCACCTGGTCGGCATTCTTAAGGTACGTGTATTCGATTGTGAGCGGGAGCTGATATTCTCCCTCCCGGGCCTGGTTGGTGATCTTGGTTAAGATCGTGACGGTCTGTGATCCCGCTGAGGCGAGGTCGCCAATGTTCTGCGGATCGGATTTCACGATGACGGGTGCATTGCCGGACGCTAAACTCACGGTCACCATCTTTGCAGTTGTAGGAACATCGTCCCGGGGAATCGTCCCACTCCCCTGCCAGACCCCGTAATTATTGTCGTAATTATCCCGGGAGAGATCCGGGCGGGTAGTTACTGGTGTTGCGGTATTTCCGCCGATCCAGTCTGTTTTCATGCTATTAACCCCGCGGTTCTGCACGACAACGGTGATGACCGCGTCCTCCCCCGGGGTGAACTCATTGGTCCCGGATACGGATGCCGTCATCTGCGGACTCCCGCCAAAATACGTGGTCACGCCCATGACCGGCAGGGTGCAAACCAGCAGGCATACCAGGAACACAAGAGATATTCTGCGATAATTCATCAGTGATCACCTGTTGTTGTTGTTATAACAACATTTAATATTGCGGGATATAAAGGGATGTATCAATGACACGGCCAGAGGAAAATCCGCCCCAGCTTATCGGATGGCTCAAAT
>DUHF01000147.1 GCA_013331015.1 Methanoregula sp. | reverse complement strand
GCCGTCTTCTCGTTGATGACCAGTTCGGCATTGCAGAGCGTTCCCAGATCGGTAACCGGAAACCCGGGAACCGTATACTGGCGGTCCGTATACCGCAACAGTGCACCGGTAATGGCTTCAACTCCCTTCATTCGTCTCTCCCGGGAACCAGATCGCAACCGGAACAGTTGGTGCACATGGTCTCCGCTATAAGGGGATCCAGTCCCGCATCTTCGAGAGCCTCGCGGTGGATCTCCAGAATCCTCATCAGCCGCTCTGCAGATGGACGGGGGAAACTGGCAAGTCCGGCAACCGGGTTGAGAGGACGGAGGACCGGAATAACCCAGCGGGAGGTAAGCTTCCGTATGCAGGTTTCCAGCTCGGCATCGGTCTCCCCAAGACCGATAATGACGTTGGAGAAGACCCGGTTCTTCCCGAAGAGCTCGACCGAGCGGTCAAGCACCTGCCAGATCATGTCGTAGTCCAGCCCCGGGCACATCTTTGCAAAGATCCCGGGGGTTGCAGCTTCGAGATTGAACTTCACCTCGGCAACACCCAGGTCTTTTAAGCGTTCCGGGGTCTTTTCCGTGGGGTAGATGGAGACGCCGATGGGCAGACCAAAGAACGCGAGGTGCTTCACTACTTCGAGGACATATGCCTCTTCCTCCCCGATACTCTCCAGAACCCCGCTCGTTATTGATATTGCGTGGATGCGGTGGCGCACGGACTCGACCATCTGCATGATCTCTTCTATGGATTTCCTCCTTCCACCAATAGCGGGTACCGAACAGTACCGGCAATTGAAAATGCAGCTGCCCGTTACCGTGATGAATGCCTGATCGGGGCAATGGAACCCGGGCTCGAGAAGCCTGCCGGAGATGAGATTTCCTTCGAAATACAGGTCCGCGATGCCATTGCCCCGGTGGGCAATCTCGATGGGGCTGAAGGGATCGAGTGCCAGCCTGACGCGGTGGCTCCCCATGGCAAAGAAGACGGCTCCCTCACTTCCGGCTCCGGGTCCGGCCGCAGATCCGGCAATGAACGGTCCTGCAGGTTCCCCGACAAGGTTGACAGACCCGGCTGCCAGCAGCCGGCTTTTCAGTTCTTTCCACTGCATAGTTCCAGCGCCTCCTCGTACCGGGTGGCAAAGGGGATGGCAGCAACCGCCCCGACAATCCCCCTCCCGTTCATGATAATCCGGAGATCGGGATCCCGGATGGATTCCAGCAGACCGGCGTCCACCTCACCCCGCTTGACCATCCTGCCATAGGCAAGCAGTTCTTCTGATGGAGTGAAGCCGGTGTAAACGGCCATACCGGTCTTTTGCGAGAGGGTGTATTTCTGAAGCAGCATATGGAAACGGGCAACCAGACCATCAGGATCGTTTGTGGCGAATTCCGCTACCAGCCCGACACAGTTTTTCGTGCGGTAGGGGACCGGGAAGAGCTGGACGATGGTGTGCGACAAGTATACCGACCGTTCGTCTTCAACGGCACGTGCAATGTTGTGAACAAGCGTCCATGTCGCCCCCTCCTCCGGTGTATCGGTGTCATCGACACCGATGAGAATCCGCTGCATCCGGGGCAGCCAGATCGTTGCGCCCGCAACTTTTCCCCCGCCTGCCGGATCACTCCTGCTCCTGAGGACACCTGCTGCATCTGAACGGCAGGAGGCTGCACCAACCCCCCCTCCCCCCATGCCAATATACGAGATCGCGATCTCCGAACCATCTACGGTGCAGGCAGATATCCCTGCCGGGAACCGGGATCCTTCAAGGGGAAGATCGACCGCCCCGGCCTTCAGGGAGTATCGCATGGTGGAACCCACGCAGCGGACATCATTCACGATCGGGCTTTGGGCGTAATGGCACTTCGACCACATGGCACCCCCGATACAGTCAAAGAACTCGACGAGCTCAACATTGCTTGCCGAGGCATCGGCAACAGCGGTGATCCGGGGGTAATGAATCACGTAAGGATCGTACAATGTATCTGAGAATCTCTCTTGACTCACGTGTGCACCACCCGGGAGGATACTAAGAGATACGTACTTCTGCACAACGGAAATTTTTCATCGCAGATACGGGATACCATGTTACCGCCGAAAATTTCGTTAACAAGATTATCGGCAATAACTCTATTTAAAGAGATCGATAGGTATCAAAAAAGTTCAAAAAAAGATCAGAGGACCTTGTGAAGGTCGATCTTGTAGGGACCAAGCGTGCCGCCAAAGTTTCCGGCAGAGATGAACTTCACACCGGGAACTTTGACTGCTGCCTTGATACCGGCTGCCATTGCTGCGGCAACCGACTTCTCGTCCACACCATCAATAACGATCTCGTACACGGTTGAGATACCCGCAGGAATCTTGGTGTCGGCAACTTTCTCCCGAAGGGTCGGGCAGTACTTCTCGTTTGTTGAGGCGGGCATGAACTTGTACTTCAGGCTGCCAACCTTGGAGCCGCTGGCGACAACGCCACCAGGGAAACTGGTGATAACGCCCGGAACAGCATCGATTGCTTCGACTGCCTTCTCGGCACCAGTGAGGGCTGCCATCTGGTTCTCACCCATGATAAAGAAGTTCCCCCCGGCAACACCCTTGACAATGCCGAACTCTTCCTCGCCAACATACTCGCCGTTCATGATGGGGATAACCCAGCATTTGCGGCCGCCGACTTCCTTCTGGTACTCATAGCCGTCACCGAAGAAGTGGAGTTTGACCGGGATCTTCTCTTCGGCATCGGTGATGCCGTTGAAGACCGCGGTGGTCGGGGCAGTCAGGACGCACTCGGCAAGGCGCTCGACAACCTGCTCTTTGAGTTTCTTTTTGCTCGCACAGATCAGGATTGAGACGCCGGGCCTCCCGTCAGGGGTCTCGCTGGCCGGGATCTCCCGCTCAATTCCTGCTTCGCAGGGGCAGCCGATCGCTGATGTGGCAAACCCGGTTGCCTCGGTTGCTGCTTTCTTAGCCCATTCCTTGTTGACCGCAGTGATGATGATCCGGCAGACCCAGGTGGGGAATGCCTCTGCGTATGTGTCGTCTATGGTAACGCCGTTGATTTCCATGAAATAACCTCCGGTACTACAAAGGTACCATGATAAGGATTGAATAAATTTTCTAATTGATTCCGGAAAATAAAAAAACCGGATTAACGTATTCCCAAGCGCATGAAAACCCGTGAAAAAAGTAAAATTAACCTGATTGACTTATTTAAAAAACCATATAAACCAAAATAATAGGAACGTGAATATCCTGTCGTTTTTTTCCCGATAAATTTCAGAACATTTATCTACATTCTTCAACCACTTTTTGTTAGTCGATTTTTGATAATCGATCTATAGCTGGTGCGTGAAAAGTAAAAATATGGCATTTGCAGTGCACATAAAAAGCGTTGTACTGGCTGTAATAATTGTGTGGTTGCATAGCCCTGTGGATACCGGAAATCCCGAGGTAACAGAACGGGACTTTCGGGAATTTGGCAACCCGGGGCGAGATGTGCAATAAGAAACAGCGTGAGGGTTAATTCATGGCATTGTTTCCAAAGTTTTCCAAGAAGAAAGATGGGGTTAACGTTGTGATGGAGCAGAGGCTCCTTCAGAACGTCAACAACCTGATACTCAATGCAGAGACCTGCACGGGATGCGGCATTTGCGTTGACGCTTGCCCCGAAGAGGCTATTGTCCTCGGGCTTGTCGGAGCATCGAAGCGCGGCGCAATCAACTACGCTGCT
>DUHF01000242.1:9115-9262 GCA_013331015.1 Methanoregula sp. | reverse complement strand
TCTGGTTGTTCATGCAGACCACCGTGAGGTCAATGTTTCGCCGGCAGGCGTGGATGAAGTGATTGCCCCCGATCGCTGCCATATCGCCGTCTCCGGTAAAGACGACCACATTGAAGTCCGGCTTTGCCATCTTGACACCGGTGGCAA
>DUHF01000242.1:0-9003 GCA_013331015.1 Methanoregula sp. | reverse complement strand
ATGATCGTCCCGTTCCCGCAGCCGGAGCAGAAGATGTGGGGGAGCCGGTCCTTCCGGAACCATTCTTCGTAGCTCATACCTTCGCCTCCAGTGCAGCGACAAGATCGGAGGGCGTGTGGAGTTCTCCCCCGAGTTTTGGGATGCACCGCACGGGGACGCAGGTGTGCCGCTCGATCTCGCGGGCGATCTGGCCAAGGTTCATCTCGGGAATGAGGAAACGCTTCGCGTTCTTGAACTTTGCGAGGGCTTTTTCCGGGAACGGCCAGACAGTGCGGATCCGGAGGAACCCGATGTTTGCATCCTTCCTGTCGTGCATCACCTGCAGGACCGTGCGGACCGGTGCGCCGTAGGCAACAAAGACCTGCTCGGCGTCCGGGTTGATGACCTCATAATCCGCCATCTCGTCCCGGGCGTTCTCGATCTTGTCCACGAGCCGTTTTACCTGTGCCGCGTGCAGGGTCGGGTTCGTGGTGCTCGGGTAGCCCCGCTCATCATGGGTGAGGCCGGTGACGTGGACGTGCTGGCCGGTCCCGAATGTTGGGAAACCGGGGATAAGGTCCGGGTCCGTCACCTTAAACGGAGGGTTCCCGGGAACGAACGGTTTCCTGCCCACATGCCCGACCTTGTCGGGGACAATGATCTTCTCCCGCATGTGGCCGATGGTCTCGTCCGACATGATAAAGACCGGAACACGGTACTTGTCCGCGAGATTGAAGGCCTTCGCGGTCAGCTCGTACATCTCCTGCACCGTGGCCGGACAGAGCGCGATGATGGCAATATCGCCGTGCGAACCGAAACGCACCTGCATCATGTCGCCCTGCGCCGACATCGTGGGCTGGCCGGTGGAGGGGCCGCCCCGCTGGATGTTGACAACCACGCAGGGAGTCTCGGTCATGATCGCAAACCCGATGTTCTCCATCATTAAGGAGAAGCCGGGACCGCTCGTTGCGGTCATGGCCCTAGCGCCGGTCCACGAAGCGCCAATAATGGACGCTATACCTGCGATCTCGTCCTCCATCTGGATGAAGACTCCGCCCTTCTTTGGGAGCTTCGCTGCCATGTGCTCAGCGACTTCAGTCGAGGGGGTGATGGGGTAGCCGCCAAAGAAGTTGCAGCCGGCGGCAAGCGCCCCTTCAGCGCAGGCAGTGTTTCCCTGCCAGAATTCAGTCCGCGTCAATATTCGATCGCCACCTTGTGGGGTTCGTAGGGTTCCTCAGCAATCCAGTGGATCGCCTGGTCCGGGCAGGTGAGCTGGCATACCCCGCAGAGCTGCCTGCCGTAGAGGTTCCTGAGACGGCAGTTGGTGCAGCGCTCGGGGCGGTCGAGCTCCGGCACCGCTATGCCCTTGCGGTTGAGCTTTTTGCCCTCCCGGAAGATCTTGTACGGGCAGACTTTTGTACAAAGGTTGCAACCCTTGCACCGGTTCTCATCAATGACGAGTTTCATGAGTCGGCAGTCCTGTCGTTGTACATATGGGCGGCCTTTACAAAAAACCTCTTCTTTGGATCAGCCGGGAGTTACCGGTATTTCCCAAACTCTGCCTCGGCCTGCTTGCGTGCGGCATCGAAGATGTCGCCTCCCTCACTATCGATCCCGACAACGAGCGGGAGCCGGTCAAGCTCGATTTCCCAGACCGCTTCGGCCATCCCGAGGTCTTCGTAAAAGACACCTTTGAGGGTCATGTGCGAGGAGGCAAGCGCAGCGCACCCGCCGGTGAAGGCAAAGTATACGCCCTTTCCCTTCAGCTGGTTTCGGACGGTCGCCCCCATGCCGCCTTTGCCAATGAGCCCCCGCACACCTTTGTCGATCAGGAACCCTTCCATCTCGTTCATGCGGGCAGAAGTGGTCGGGCCGGCGGCGATGACCTTTCCGTTCCCGATGACCGGGCCGCAGTGGTAGATGACGGCGCCTTCTGGCTTGAACGGGATGCCGTCCTTCTGCATCCGGAGGTGTGCCTCGTCCCGTGCGGTATACACGATGCCCGATAACTCGACGCGGTCGCCGGCCCGGAGCCTGAGCACCTCATCGCCCAGCGGGGTCGTGAGCCGGACAGGACCGGTCATTGCTTCACCTCGAGAGTCACGTGCCGGTTCGCCCAGCACTGGATGTTGACGGCAACCGGCAGCGATGCGGTGTGGCAGCCGGCGGTTTTCACCTTCACGGCAAGCGCGGTCGTGTCCCCGCCAAGGCCCATCACGCCGATCCCGAGCCGGTTGACCGCGGCAAGGATCTGCTGCTCGTACTCCGTCATCGTGTCGAGGGGTTCGAGCAGCGCTTCTTTTGCAAGCGCAGCGGCGCCATCGAACGTGCTGCCGATGCCAAGCCCGATGACGAGCGGCGGGCAGGGCCGGGAGCCGGCAAGGTACACGGTCTCGACCACGAACGTTTCAATCTGATCCTTCCGGGACGGGAGGAGCATCGCGGTGCGGGACATGTTCTCCGCCCCGGCACCCTTGGGCAGAACCGTGACCGTGAACTTCGCGCCGGGCCTGACATGAATGGCCGGCATCCCCCTGCCGGTATTGTCGTTTGAGTTGTGCCGGGTGAGCGGGTCAACCACATTGGGCCGGAGCGGGACTTCCTGTGTTGCCCTTCGGACACCTTCGGCCACGGAATCATAGAGGGACTGCGTGAAAGGGACATCGGGCGGGACTGTCAGGTACACGACCGGGACGCCGGTATCCTGGCACATCGGGACGCCGAGCCGTTCGGCGATCTCGATATTTTTTAAGATATTGGCAAACTCCCCGCGGGCTACCGGGTTCGTCTCGGCAGCCGCGGCCATCTCAATCGCCCGCAACACATCGGGCGGGAGGCGGATGACGGCCTCGCGGTACGCCCGGAAGGTGGCGTCGGCAAGGGCATAGTGCAGGGAATCGTCCGGCTTCATTTAATTATATTCTGGGGGCGGGGGGTGATATATGCTGTGGGGGACGGGGGAGTTCTGATAAGGACTGGCATATCGCGGTCAGGCACATTCACACCCACCGCCGCACCCCCCGGGTATACTCCCGGTACTCCTCACCAAAATTTTTCTCCAGCACCCGCTCCTCATAGGGAATGAACAGCACCTCAATAATTGCGATAAACAAGACCGGGAATACAAAGGGCACAAGGGTCCCCATCAGCACGGCGCTGCCAAAGAGGATTGCTGCCATGGCAAGATATGCCGGATTCCGGCTGAAGCGGAACGGGCCGGTGGTGATCAGGACCACCGGGGATTCGTACGGCGACATCGTTGTCCGGTTCCGCAGGAACAGGGAGCGGCACCTGGAGGCAAGGAGCATGCCGGCTGCGATGATGAAAAACCCGGACCAGGTTACGGGAGGCTGAAGAAGAACCCGGACCGGGAAGACGAAATGGGACGTGATGGAGAGGATGAGCAGGATGAGAAAATATCCCTGCCCGTCAGCCAGCAGTCGCACTTTTTTTCGGAGTCCCGTTTCCATTAAAGAGATATCACGCTGCCGGACGATGAGCGTTACTCAGGGGTCATGGCCAAAGATTTTTCGGAAGGTGCCCTCATATCCGGTTCGCCCGTCACGAGTTACGGGCTCTCCCGTATTGTCTCCTCCCCCATCAACTCCCCCACCATCCCGCCAATAACATAATTCACCCGCCGCATCCGATCCTGTATCCTGACCCAGGAATCTTCATCAACATACTCGGCAAAGAACGGAATGTCGCAGTACGCAAGCAGCCGGCCATCCTCTTCTTTCGTCACGCTCCATCCGATGGACCAGATATGATCTTCGATGACCGGATTCTCCAAAGACGGCCTGATCAGCGCTGCAACCTCCGGGTCCGATAAGGCTGCAACCGGTTTTCCGTTCATCATTCCCTCCCGCAACCCGGCCAATTCCTTTCGCTGCGTATCAAGCGTGACGAGCAGTTCGTCCCGGAGGGAGAGCGTGAGGTCGTCCTCCGATGTGGAACAGATCGCATCCGCCATGTCGAGATAGCGATCGATTGCGGGAATCCCGGTGCGGAAATTGTCGAGAACTTCCGCACTGATTTTCATCGCGAGACGATCATCCGGCCGCGCCGGATCCGGTACCGCGTTCACCGTGACCGAAACAAGATCAATAATCCCATACCGCATGAGATCGTCTTTCGCTTCCGGGCACAGGACTTCAAGAAGATTCCTGAAGTTCTCATTTACGGCCACGTTTTCATCATTCCCTGAAATTTTTTCCTCATTATTGCATTCACTCATAACAGATTCATCTCCTTGGATATTTTTTTCTCACGGCACAATTTTTAAATTCACCAGTGCCGGCCAAATGATCCGTGAGTCCAGCCTGGGCCGGTGCCGGCACTCCAGAACATTACTCTGGCACCCGCTGGATACGGCCTCCTGTCGGCCCTTCCGAAAACCTCCTGCAGTATCGTTGCAGTTTGTGGATATTTCGGGGCCTGTCGAGATGATATTCCCGCAAATCCGGGCCTGAAATGGCCGTTCCCCGAAAACAGGGTGCTGTTTTTTGTCGGGAACTTGCCAAATCGGTCCAAAAATGGGGTAAACGGAGGCTGAAATGACCTCTGTTGACATCATGTCAGATCCCCCGACGGCAGCCAGCCCCACACAGGTTTCGCCGGGCACCTGGCCCTGTAGCGTTGCAGTGCGTGGATATTTCCGGACCCATAGAACGGATATTCACGCTAATCCGGGGCTGAAATGGATGGTTCCCGAAAACGGGGTGCTGGTTTTTGTCAGGACCTTGCCATAACGGTCCAAAAACGGGGTAATCGGGAGCTGAAATAGCCCCGGTTGACTGCATCTCAGACCTCCCCTCCATCACGGGCACTCTCCGGCGATCCCCCCCTACGGTCCGGGGATTGTCCGTTTACCACCGCCAGGGTACCGGCGGCCGATGCCGGATGAACACCCCCGGCCGCTTTTACCGGTCCGGGTTTCTCTTCCGGCACCGCTCCACCCGGCCTTTCGCCTGCAACGTTTGTAGTGGCATCCGGATTCGTATCCACAACCGGATTTTCCGGCCCGGGATTTTTTGCCGGAACGGCCGGGCCGGCCGGTGCCGGATTTTTACCCGGGGGGTTTTTCCCGGAGGACCGTTTCTTTTTCGTTCCCGGTCCACCGGCATCCAGGATCTTTCTCAGTTCGCTGTTCTCTGCTGCATCCATTCTGTTCCCTGCTGTCCGCGCCGCATTCCACTTTGCCAGCCAGCGGAGGATCGGCCCGTGCTTGTCCGCGGTACCGGGAACTGATGGCACGGGGAGGGGTGCACCATGCGGTGCCGGCTCGCCACTCACAAAAGGAAGAGCCCCGATAACGACCGGCTTTTTCTGGTCAAGCGGCGTGCCGTAACAGTCAACCTCCACGAGCCCGGCATCCCCAACCCGGAAATGGCGCAGGGTGCCGTACCGGGAATACAGCCAGAGCTCGCAGGAGACCGGCCCCGTACGGGGAACGAGGCGGAGACCGGTAATCACTTCCGCAAACTCTGCTTCAATTTCGGCAATGCTGGCCAGGGACTTCCGGGCAAACCGGATCGCAACCATGATGAACAGCCCATTGCCGATGATCAGGAACTCGCCGGGGTTCAGGAGCAACCGGATGAAGACTATCACGTATCCCCGCATCAGCGCAACCGGGACCGCGAGCGCGATTCCCCGGGGCATGAATGTGCCCCGCTTCATGCGGCACTCCCCGTACAGGAGCTTCCTGCCCGTCGCATGATTCCGGTGGAGAAAAATTTCTCCCTGCCGGTATTCTTCGAACGATTCTTTTCGGGTAATATTTTGCTTTTCATCAGTAACTGTTCTCCAGACCTCATATTCCGGGCGAGGTTCCCGTACTCCAAACGAACGCCCACCCGTACAGCCGGTCCCCTAAAAAGGGAAACCTGCCAACGCGATCCCGCAGTACTGAAACGCAGGTGCCGGACGAGCGTTCATCGACGCAAGGCCGCAACAGAACCGGACTCAGGCACTCCCCCCGGGAGTCAGCCCGTCTTTAAGTTGCTGCACATCGTAACCTTTCCCACGATGCCGGGTACGGTACAAAAAGTACCGGGTCGCTGCCGCACCGGACGCCGCATCAGGGTGCCGGCCCGGGGCAGGTATCCCGAGAAGGGAAGAAGTGCCCGTGCCGGATCATCCCTGCCGACGCAGGTGTGCAGTTTCCTGTGGCAATGTGATTAATCACGTTTTTAATATATTATGTTAAAACCTTGCTGGTCTCTGGCGTTTTTTTCGCAGGTACGAAAAAATATCTGCCTGACGAGAAAGGGCCGGGGGAGGACATGATTGGGGAATGGACAACTTCCCACCGGCTTTATCCACCCCTCAAACCAACCCTCTGGTACACAATGCTCCGCACCAGTTACTTCGCCAGAAGCGCCCGTGCACCCGGTGCAGTCTCCATCTCCCGGTTCCCGCCGCACTGGTATACCGGCGCCCGCACCTTTACCCTCGCACCCGCACCCGACATGCTGAAGATCGACAACTGGGAAGTATTCCGGCAGCGCTACCGCAACGAGGTTCTCGCCACCCTCGACCCGGACACGGTGCTCCACGAGCTTGAGGAACTCGTGCCGGAGGGCGACATCGTCATGCTCTGCTTCGAGAAGGACCGGACGCACTGCCACCGGGGTCTCGTGGCAGAGTGGTTCCTTGCGACAAAAGGGATCCGGGTGCCTGAGGTGGGGGAAGAGTCCACGGCGCAGGCTACGCTCTGACGGGTGCGTGACAGTCTGACAGCCCGGCCAAACCAGCCTTGCGGTCGCCAGGAAACACGTGAAAAAATAAAAAAAAACGGAAGTAAAAAAAATTACTTCTTGCCGCCCTTTGCCGGAGCTGCGCCTTTCTTGTCGTCTTTTGCGGGTGCTGCGCCCTTGGCATCCTTGCCGCCCTTTGCGGGTGCTGCGCCCTTGGCATCCTTTGCGGGTTCCGCTGCTGCCTCTTCGGCAACAACCGGTGCTGCAACAACCTTCTCACCGACGAGCTTCGGTGCAGCAATAACCCTGCCGCTGACCTTAATCGTGCTGACTTTCAGGTGCGAGGGCGTCGGGAGCTTGTGACCGCTGTGGCGGAGCGCGTCCTTGATCTTCTCAAGGTACTGTTCGGTCGAGAAGACCGTCATGATCTTCTGGCCGGATTCAACCCGTGCTGCAGTTCCGACAGCCTTCCCGAACGCAAGGCGCATCCCTTCCGAGACACGGTCGGCACCGGCACCGGTTGCCTGCTTGTTCTCGCGCAGGACATGGTGGGGGAAGACGCGGATCTTGAAGTGGAAGTTGGACCTGCCGACATCCTTCATCAACCGGCGGTTGGCGGTGATACGGGCTGCCTCGAGAGAGCTGTGCCGGATCTGGCATGTCTCATCGACAATGAGATCGATCTCAGTCGGGAATTCCTGCGAGAGGTTGCCCATCTCGAACTGTACAATCTTGCTCCCGGGAACGCCACCCATATATTTGCGCCTGGTGTAGGCCTTCTTGTTGACGTTCCTGTACATCTTTGCCGGTTTTCTTACCATCGCGTCCTACTCCTGTTGACGAATCTGAAAAGCGGGCATAATATCAGGTATTTATCAGATATTGATACCGGTACGCTTCACTAAACTGCTTTAATAAAATGGTTATGGAGCCTATTAAACCTTACTGGATTGAGCAGTTCAGGTTTATCAGGTCCAGTACCTCGCGCCGGATATTGGCGAACTCCACGCTCGTCCTGTCGCGGGGACGCGGGAGATCCAGGTCGAAGGTCCGGCAGATCCTGCCCGGGCGCGGGGTCAGGACAATGATCCGGTCCGACAGGAACACCGCCTCGTCCACGCTGTGCGTGATGAAGATGATCGTCTTCTTTGTCGCGTCCTGGATATCGAGGAGCTCCTTCTGGAGCATGTTGCGCGTCTGCGCATCGAGCGCGCCGAACGGTTCGTCCATCAAAAGGATGGCCGGGTCGAGTGCCAGGGCACGGGCCACCGCCACGCGCTGCCGCATGCCGCCCGAGAGTTCCGAGGGGTAACTGTCGCGGAACTGCTCAAGGTTGACGAGGTCGAGATAGCGCTCCGCAGTTTTTATGCGCTCCGCCCGCGCCACACCCTGCATCTCCAGGCCGAACGCGATGTTGTCGATGACGGTCCGCCAGGGAAAGAGGGAATACTCCTGGAAGACCATCCCCACCTTCGGGCTGGTACCCCGGATCTCCTCCCCGTCAAGGAAGATCGAGCCGGCCTGCGCAAGATCAAGTCCCGCGATGAGCCGGAGGAGCGTAGTCTTACCACACCCGGATGAGCCGAGGATGCAGACGAACTCTTCGTCTTTGACATCGAAGGTCATGTGCTCGAGCACAACAAGGCTGCTGCCATCATCCTTTGAGAATGACTGGTTCAGGTCGCGGATCTCCAACCGTCCCATATCACGCCACCTCCCCGGTCCGCCAGCGCAGGAAATACCGGTCAATATAATACCGGAAGATCATATCGAAGGCAAGCCCGATGAGCCCGAGGATGATCATGTACACCACCACGCTGTCCATCTGGTGGAGGTTGTAGAAGAACCAGAGTTTCTGGCCAAGACCGTAGTTCGAGACCCCGAAGAGTTCGGCGGCAACTAGGCACATCCAGCCTACCCCTGTAGCGATCCGGATACCGGAGGCTACGGACGGGAGGGCTGCCGGGAATGCGATGTACCGGATCAGGTGGAGGTTTTTGGTGCACCCGAGCATCTTTGCTGCCTCGACAAAGACCCGGGGCACGCCGCGGAACCCGCTGTAGGTGTTGATGATGACGGGAAAGACCGACCCGATGAAGATGATGAACCCCGCTGCCGATGCTGAAAGGCCGAACCAGATGATCGCAAACGGGATCCACG
Organism: Methanoregula sp.; assembly: GCA_013331015.1. Taxonomy (GTDB): domain Archaea; phylum Halobacteriota; class Methanomicrobia; order Methanomicrobiales; family Methanospirillaceae; genus Methanoregula; species Methanoregula sp11803u. Next base: position 163 of record DUHF01000242.1, on the reverse strand, counting down.
CGAGCGGCGGGATCGGGCGGAGAAGCTCGATGAGCGGATCCAGGAACGCATCGAACCGGCGGTTCCAGCCCATGAGGATCCCAAGGGGAATGCCGACAAGGAGAGCCATGCCAAGCCCGATCGCGAAGTGGACAAGACTTGCCTGGATATCAAGGAGGAGCGT
>DUHF01000157.1 GCA_013331015.1 Methanoregula sp. | reverse complement strand
CCCCATTCCTGGATCTTCTCATCCGGTGCGGTGATGAGATCGATGAGCATCGGGCGCCGCGATCCATAGAACGAGAGCGCATACTCAAAGTTGCCCTTGCCGAGGATATCCACGGCTTTGACCCCGGTGATATTCTCCATGGCCCGGTTCCAGGCAATGACTCGTCCTTCATGGTCGATGGCAAACGTGGCGTCAGGGAGGTTGTAGATGACACCCGACATCTGGAGGTTGGCATGCCGGAACGCCTCTTCCAGTTGTTTCATTTCGGTAATCTCCTTTGCCACGAACAGGTATCCTGCCTGTTCGCCGCTGTCGGTAATCATGGCGGTGACGGTGAGGTTGATACTCAGGGTTTTTTTGTCACGGCAAACCCAGGTCCATTCCCGCTCGTCATATCCCGATTCCGCGACCGGCCAGGAGAAGATCTCAAAACCGGTGATGAGACGGCCGGCCTCCTCGGAGAGGATCCGGCTCCGTGCCGTCAGTTCGGACTCGGGATGGAACACCAGCGGGGTCTTTGTGCCGATGAGTTCATCAGCGGTATAGCCCAGCGCCTGAATGGCTACGCGGTTGATAAAAGTCAGCGTGCCATTGCAGTCTGTTGTACAGATGCAGATACCGGCCGTTGAGTCAAGGGCGGTACCGCCGATCCGGTTCTTCCAGAGGCCGGCGTCTGATAATGCCCGTTCTGCGGTGAGGTCTTCCACCGTCCCTTCAACCCATTCTGTGGTTCCCTCGCGGTTCTTCTTTGGCTCTGCATTGACCCTTACCCGGAAGGTGCTGCCGTCTTTCTTCTTCTGGAGGACCTCAAAATTCCGCACGGATCCGGCGGTCTCCAGTTCGTGGATAAACCGCTGTCGGTCTTCTGGATTTGCATAGGAATTCAGGACCGGGTTTTTTAAGAGTTCATCGAGAGAATCATAGCCATACATCCTGACAAGGGCAGCGTTGGCCCACAAAAATCCGCCCGGCTGCTCCAGTTTGCTCCGGTACACCCCGACGGGCAAATTCTCAACGAGCGTCCGGTACCGGTTCTCGTTTGCCCGGAGCATCTCCTCGAGTCTCTTCTGAACGGAATTATCCGTAAGAGACATGATGACCAGCTGCGTTTCGGGCACCTGCCTGAGTGAGAGCGCAATGGGCAGGTGCCGGCCGGTTTTGTCACGCAGGTCAAGGGTGCAGGGGGCAATAGAAGCCTGCCCGCCGGATTTTTCCAGTTCCCCGGAATACCTGACCGCTTTTTCGCGATCTTCGGGCGCTACCAGATCCCGCCAGCTCAGGGTATCTTCGATCTCTTCCTGTGACCAGCCGCTCAGCTGCTCGAACTTGCGGTTGATGAAGAAAAATTTCCCGTCCTTGTCGATGAGGGCGGTTGCAACCGCAGCATGCGTAAAAATATCACGGTAGATCTCAGCAGGCACTTCCGGTACGGCTGCAGAACGTCTTTCTGATCTTTCATTGAGGATTTCTTTTAATTTTTTGAGCATTTGCGCGTTTCACCGTTCCGGTTTTTGCCCCTTGCAGATCCCTGCAGCAGGTATGCATAAACGGGTATTCAGGGCACCCGCATTTTACTCGTCTTTATTGGGCAGGCGAATTCATATAATTAATTCCTGCGTCGTTTTGACGGCAAACTGGCAACATACTGCCGCCCCTGAGGAGAAAAAAAGTCCCTGAGGTGTACCTTTTTAATTATGCCCGGCCTTTAGAGGTACAGGTATATCTATGGCAATTGACTGGTACAAGGAATTTGTCGACCTGAAGTATGAACCGGCAAAGGACGAACTCGTCTGCCTCTTTTACTTTGAACCTGCTGCCGGGATCAGCGGGAAGGAAGCCGCAGGAAGGATCGCATCCGAGAGCTCGACGGGGACATGGACAACCCTGCACACCATGCCCCCGCGGATGAAGGCGCTCGAAGCAACTGCTTTTGAGATCGAAGGCAATGTCGCAAAGATTGCGTACCCGCTCGATCTCTGGGAGGAGGGCAATGCCGTCCAGCTCCTCTCGGGAATCGCGGGCAACATCTTTGGCATGAAAGCGGTGAAGAACCTCCGGCTCATCGATGCCACCCTGCCGCTCGCCTACGTGAAGCACTTCAAAGGACCGCACTTCGGCAACGAGGGCATCCGGAAGATGATGGGGATCAAGAAGCGCCCGCTCACCGGGGCGGTGCCGAAACCCAAGATCGGTTTCACCGCAAAGGAGCACGCGGAGATCGGGTACGAGACCTGGATGGGCGGCTTCGATTTCGTCAAGGACGACGAGAACCTCACCTCCACCGCGTTCAACCGGTTCGATGACCGCGTGAAGTACCTCACAAAACTTCGCGACAAGGCGGAGAAAGAGACCGGCGAGAAGAAGTCGGCGTTCCTGAACATCACCGCAGATGTGGAGACCATGAAGAAGCGGGCGGACCTGCTTGCGGCAAATGGCTGGAACTACTGCATGATCGACGTGGTTGTCGTGGGGACGGCCGGCGTTATGACGATGCGGGACTACTGCTCGGACCTCGGCCTTGCGATCCATGCACACCGGGCCATGCACTCGACCTTCACCCGGAACAGGAAGCACGGCATCACCATGCAGTTCCTGGCAAAGATGATGCGTCTTATCGGTGTCTCGCAGATCCACACCGGCACCGCGGTCGGGAAACTCGCCGGTTCCAGAAAGGAGTCGGTTGCGCTCGCCGACCTCATGCGCGAGAAGAAGACAAACGCCGTCGAGGGGATGCTCCTCGAACAGGACTGGGGGAAGATCAGGAGTGCGTTCCCGGTCGCATCCGGCGGCCTTCACCCCGGTCTCGTCCCCGATGTGCTGGACATCTACGGCGAGGAGCTGGTGCTGCTGGTTTCGGGCGGTATCCACGGCCACCCGAAGGGCACCCGGGCCGGGGCGCAGGCGTCGATGCAGGCCATCGAGGCATGGCAGGACGGCGTTACGCTCGAGGAGAAGGCAAAGAAGGCGGTGGCGCTCAAAGAAGCGCTGGGCAAATGGGGCCATTATAAGCCGGTGTGAGTTCTCCACGCACTCTTTTTTTACCCCCCCAATTTTTTGCATCGGTCGTAACCTTCATTACTCCTCGCTTCCATCGCACTGTATGCACGATATCAAGGCCAGCAGGAAGATGGAGAACGGCATTGTCGTCTCCTTTGAAGTGAATGGCAAAAACGAGTTTGAATCGTTCAATTACCAGGAACTTATCGACATGAAAGTGAACGCGCTTGATCTGCTCGACCGGCCCATGTCCTACCGGATCGACAGGGAAGGGCACAAAGTCGTCTCAACAAAGTAACCTCTTTTTCCTGGCACCCGGAATCCCCTTGGGGATAGTTGACGCAATACATATAAGTGTATAAGCAAACACTTATACAGAATCCCATGGAGCCCTGCAACACGTGTGACGAGTGCAACCATCTCTGCGAGATCGTGCCGCAGATGGCCTCAACGTTCAAGGCGCTCGGCGACTTCACCCGGCTCCAGATCATCTACTACCTCTCGACCGACACGAGCGGCACGCTCGGCGTCTCCGAACTTGCTGCACGGCTGAAAATTTCCCAGCCCGCGGTATCGCAGCACTTAAAGACGCTCAAGACCGAGGGTCTCGTTGAGTCCCGCCGCGAAGGCTTCTACATCTATTACACCGTCAACCGGGAACGGATGGTGGAGTTCCGGGAACATTTCGAGCTGATGCACGCGACCATCATGGCGAACTGCAACCGGGAGATGCTCCGCAGGACGAACCGCGACCGTCCCATCAAAGCCTGCGTGATCTTTTACTCGTACTCCGGCATAACCCGGCGGGTTGCCGAAGGGATCCGGAATGCCAGCGGGTGCGACCTCATCGAGGTTACCCCAAAGAACCCTTACACTTCGTTCTCCGCGTACACGAAGGGTGTCCTGCGGTCGCGGAGGGTGGAGTGCGACCCGATCGAACCGGTTGAGATCGATGTCTCGGGCTACGATTTCCTGATCATCGGCACGCCGGTCTGGGCGTGGAAGCCGTCGCCCGCCATCAACGGGGCGGTCCGGGCGCTCAAAGGCTGCGAGGAGAAGATGGCCGTGATCTTCACGACCTGCTCCAACCAGCCCGGTGAAGCCCTTCCCATCCTGAAAAAAGCACTGGAGGAACGGGGTATGAAGGTGATGGCGGAGATCAGCCTTGACCAGGAAGATACCAAGAACCCGGATGCCGGGGGCGAACTGCTCCGGCAGGTCATTGCGGCCAATCCCCTGAAAGGTGCATACGACGGGAAGAACCGGGATGGAGAGAGACGCGAAATTACGGGAGAATGAGTATGAAACCAGCCATTATTTACACCTCGTACACGGGGACAACCCATGCGGTTGCACAAAAGATCCACGATGCCTGCGGCGGAGATCTCATCGAAGTGAAATCCTGGGACCTCCTGTCCCGGCTGTTCATGTACTTTGTCCGCCGTTCACCGGATATGCAGGTCCGCGATGACGGAGTCCCGCCCATGGCCATCGATCTTTCCGGTTATGACCTTGTCGTTATCGGGACTCCCGTCTGGATGGGAAAACCTACCATGGCGATACAAAAAACCATTGCCGCACTGACCGGGTGCAATGGAAAACCGGTCATCCTCTTTGCTACCTGCGGGGAAGATCCGGGCACAACGCTTCCCGTGCTCTCCGGAGAGGTCAAAACAAAGGGCATGACCGTTGCCGGCCGGTTCTCCCTCAGCCAGAAGGAGATTGCGGACGGTGCCGTGATACGAGACCTCATCGCGAACGTGCAGGGATTCGGGGGCGGTCAATGAAGACGATCATGTACTACTTCACCGGCACCGGCAACTCGCTTGCCGCTGCAAGAACGGTAGCCGCAGCCATCGGGGACTGCGAACTGGTACCGATCGCATCGCTAGCGAATGTTTCCGGGCCGGTCGTTCCGGCAGCAGACCGGGTCGGGATCGTCTGTCCCGTGTACGATTCCGGCATTCCCGTGATCGTAAAGGATTTTGCAGAACGGCTGGACATCGGTGCCGTACCGTATGCATTTGGCATTGTCACCATGGGCCGTATCGGGGTCTCCGCGCTCCACCAGCTCAACGGCATCCTTGAAGAGGGATGCAAAAGAAAGCTCGACGCTGCCTTCGCGGTGAAGATGCCCGGGAACTTTCCCCCGGTCGGTGTCCCGCCGGAAGGGAAGAAGAAAGAAAAGATCCTCAAAAAAGCGGATGCAGAACTCGCAGCCATTGCCAGCACCATCCAAAAAGGGCAGGCCGTCTCGCCGTCCTTTGCCCCGGTATCCGCCCTGTTGCAGTACCTTCTCTACCGTCCGTTTTCAAAAAATGTTCATGGAATGGGCACAAAGTTTTCCGTCGAGGACACCTGCACCTCCTGCGGCACCTGCATAACGGTCTGCCCTGCCGGAAACATCCGGATGGAGAACAACCGGCCGGTCTTCCTGGACCGGTGCGAGCTCTGCTGCGCCTGCCTCAACTTCTGTCCCGTGGAAGCAATCCAGCTAAACTTCTTCCATGGCACGAAAGGCCGTGGACGGTACCGGCACCCGGACCTGAAGGTCGAAGACATGAAAGCCCAGCGGGGGGAGAAAACCGCAACAACACCGGAAATGAAATTACCATGACAGAAAAACCAGCACAAAAAAACCCTGCATCGTCCCGCCAGAACATCCGGAAATGGATCCTGATCGTATCGTTCCTGCTGATCCCGGTAACGATATTCTACATCTCGCCTATCATCCTGATGATGGGAGCCGCAGAAGGCATCGCAACCGGCAGCATGATCCTCCTCATCCTGCTCTTCGTCCTCTCGTTCTTTGTCGCCCGGCTCTGGTGCGGGTGGCTCTGCCCGATGGGGGCATGGCAGGAGATCTGCTCGCCGATCATGAAGCACACCGTGCAGGAAGGCTGGCGGAAATATATCAAATACGGCATCGCGGCACTCTGGCTTGGCATGCTCGCGCTCTCCATCGTCACGGTCGGGGGGATCCGTTCCGTTGACCCGTTCTACGGCACCGTGAACGGCATCTCGATCTCGTCGCCCGATGTGCTGATGGTGGTCGCGGTCATCTTCGCGATCATCTTTGTAACCGCTTACCTCGCCGGCCGGCGCGGGTTCTGCAGCGTGCTCTGCCCGATGGCCGTGGTGATGATCATCGGCCGGAAGATCGGCAACCTCGTCAACCTGCCTGCCCTCCGGCTTACGGCCGACCCCTCGCGCTGCATCGACTGCGGCAAGTGTTCGAAGGCATGCCCGATGGGCCTTGACGTGAACGGGATGGTCCAAAAAGGAGAGATGGAGACGCCCGAATGCATCCTCTGTGCGAGCTGTGCGGATACCTGCCCGCAGGGCGCAATCGAGTATGGCACAGGGCGCCGGTGAGAAGAAGGATATGACCATGGACCGGATGCATGCAGGGGAAGGACGATGAACAGCCCGCTGGCAGGCAGGCGTGGAATTCCGGCATCATCGCGGCAGCGGATGCGCCTTTTCCTCATCATCCTCTCCTTCATCCTGTATCCCGTCACCTTTGCGTACATCTCGTGCCCGATCATCACGGAGGCGGCGGGGCTCGGGATCGTGACCGGCGGTCTTGTCGTCTTTGCCCTGCTCTTCCTTGGCTCGCTCGTCCTTGGCCGGCTCTGGTGCGGGTGGCTCTGCCCCTCCGGTGGCCTGCAGGAGCTGGTGCGTCTCATCCGTGACCTGCGCCTGCGGACAACGAAGATCGACTGGCTGAAGTTTCTTGTCTTCCTCGGGATCTTCGGCGGCATCGGGTACGCGATCTGGTCGGCCGGCGGGTTATCGACCATCGACCTCTTCTACCGGACGGAGCACGGCATCTCGGTCCTTGCCGCGGGCGGGGTTGCCGCGCTGGTTGGACCGGTCATCATCATCCTGATCTTCACGCTCGTCTTCGGGAGGCGCGGGTTCTGCCACACCTTCTGCCCGATCGCGCCGATGCTGATGATCGGCCGGAAGATCCAAAACCTGTTCCGCTGGCCGGCGCTGCAGCTTGCTGCCGACTCCTCGCGCTGCACCGGCTGCGGGAGATGTACAAGAGAGTGTCCCATGAGCCTTGACGTGAACGCGATGGTGCAGCAGGAGAAGATGGAAAATTCCGAATGCATCATCTGCGGGAACTGCGCCGACACCTGCCCGCAGGGTGCTATCCGGTATGCCTGGAAGGAGCAATGAACATGGATACAAAAAAGATACTGGTAATTATGGGAAGCCCGCGGAAGGGGAACACGTACCGGGCATGCGAGGAACTCCGCGGGATGCTGGAAAAGGAGCTGCCGGTGGCATTCGAATACCTGTGGCTGAAAGACGCAGACCTTGCGCCCTGCAAAGGCTGTCTCTCCTGTTTCACGCGGGGCGAGGAGACATGCCCGAACCATGACGATGCCCCGGCAATCGAAAAGAAGATGCACGAGGCGGACGCGGTCGTCTTTGCAACCCCCGTGTACGGGATGAACGTAACCGGCCAGATGAAGATCTTCATCGACCGGTTCTGCTACACCTTTCACCGCCCGCGCTTCTTTGGCAAAAAGGCATTTCTCCTCACGACAACAGGTGCGCTCGGGCACGGGGACGTCCTGAAGTACCTGGACATGGTTGCCCGGATCTGGGGGTTCGGGATCGCGGGAAAGACCGGGATCGTAACACCGGTCCCCACGCCACGCCATCTCATCGGGAAGAACAAGATGGCCATTGCCCGGGCTGCAGCGGAATTTGCCGCCTCCCTCCGGCGAACGGGGCCGGAGAGCCCGGGCCTGTACGACGTGATCGTCTTCCACGGTCAGCGGGGGGCATTCTCGCAGCTTGAGAAGGTCTCCCCTGCCGATTACCGGTACTGGAAGGAGAAGGGGTGGCTTGAGCGGGGTACGAAGTACTTCACCAATGTCCCGGTCAATCCCGTGTATCACGCGATCGGGACTGTTGTTGAATGGATCGCAGCATGGCAGGTCAAAAAGGACCTGCTGGTGGATCCCGGGGAGATATCATGAAGACGATTATTTACTACTTCACCGGCACCGGCAACACGCTTGCTGCTGCCCGGGCACTGGCAGAGGAACTGGGCGGCGACACGAAACTGATCCCGCTGCGCCGGGCAATGCACTACGGCGGGTACACCCCCGAAGCGGACGCGGTGGGCATCGCGTTCCCGGTCCATTTCCTTGACATGCCGGCGATTGTCCGGCAGTTCGTCTTCAACATCCTCTTCTCCGGCACCCCGTACATCTTCGCTCTTGCCACCTGCGGGGAGCGGCCCGGCGGTGCGCTCTTTCGCCTGCAGGAGTTGCTTGATGAAAAGGGGTATATGCTCTCGGCCGGCTTTTCCCTCCTGATGCCCGAGAACTTCATCGGCCCTGTCGACCTGATGGGCGATGCTTCCCGCCGCGAAGAGAAGTTCGCGGCAGCAAAGGCACGGATCCCGGAGATTGCAGCCGCGGTCCGGGAACGCAGGGTCCTGGTGCCCGAGGGCAGCAACTCCGCTTTCTGGAAACTCGGGGGACGGTTCACCCGCCACCTTGCCACCTGCGTGTATGACACGCCCTCAAGGCTCCATGCAACAGCGGCCTGCAACCAGTGCCGGACCTGCGAGCGGATCTGCCCCACGCGGAATATCTCGGTGGAAAAGGATGGCGTGAAGTTCGGCAACGACTGCACCCAGTGCTATGCCTGCATCCACTGGTGCCCGAACGGGGCGATCGAGATCGGTGGCAGGACGAAAGGCAAAACCCGGTACCACCACCCGGACGTGAGCATCAGGGACATGCTCGACCAGCGGGGGGAGTGAGGCTGTGGAAGGGACCGAAAGTGGCATACGGATCGTTGATCTCGTATCAGACCGGATCGCCGCCATCACCACCGGCCCCCGAACTCTTGCAGCCCTCATCGGTTTCTTTGTCCTCGGGTACCTGATCAACGGCCGCCCGTTTGGCGTGGCCGAGCTCAAATCCATCACTGGCGGGATTGGCATCCTCGACATGGAGTTCCTCTATACCCCGGAGCAGGCGTACGCCCATCTCGCGGCAATGGGCGAGGCCGGCCGGGCTTTCGAGCTGACCCATATCATCCCCCTCGATCTCATCCTGCCTGCCGTCTACACCCTCGCGTACGCGCTCACCATCACGTGGCTCCTGCACCGCTGGCTCCCCCATGAGAGCCGGTGGCACCGGCTCAACGTGGTGCCGGTCATCGGCGGGATCTGCGATTACTGCGAGAACTTCGGGCTCATCGTCATGCTCGCTGCATGGCCGCAGGAACTGCACGGGGTTGCAACGTTCACGATGGCGGCGGGCTTCTTCAAGTTCGCAGCAGCCGGGCTTGCTTTTATCATCATCTCCGGTGCGCTGATCGGATGGGCAGCGACCGGGATCAGGAAACGAAGCGGGGGCAGCGGTTCGCAATGACCGGAGGCGGATATGGAAACTGACGGCACAGGGTACCGGGAATCGTTCGATGCAACGATCCATGAGGTGATTGCATCAGCGGTCCGGATCATCGCCGCCGACCCGGCGCTCCTCGTCCCAGCAACCCGGGTCCTGCACCACCAGAAGAAGGCGGCGGCGGTCCGGGCCCGCCACGAGCGCGACGGGCTGATTGTCCCGCCGGTCATCATCGCGAGCATCACCTCGCGCTGCAACCTTGCCTGTGCCGGCTGTTACATGCAGCACCGCGGCGGCACGGTGCACCGGGCCGAGATGAGCCCTGCCGTGCTTGCATCGCTCGCGGCGCAGGCTGAAGAGATCGGGGTCTCGGCCCTCGTCATCGCGGGCGGCGAGCCGCTGGTCCGGCTCGACGAAGTCCTCGGGCTTGCACAGGCCCATCCCGCCCTCCTCTTCCCGGTCTTTACCAACGGCTTGTTGATCGATGATGCGGCCGCCGACCGGATCGCAGCGTGCAGGAATATCGTCCCGCTCATCAGCTTCGAGGGATTCCGTGAGGAGACCGATGCCCGGCGGGGCAGCGGGGTATTTGACCGGCTGCTTGCTGCCTGCGGGCGGCTGAAGGACCGGCAGGTCTTCTTTGGCATCTCGGTCACGACCACGCGGGAGAACGTGTCAAGGGTCACGGATACGGCGTTCGTCCGCGGGATGATGGAGGCCGGATCACGGGTCTTTGCCCATGTCGAGTACGTGCCCATGGAACCGGGAACCGGGGATCTTGTCCTGAAGGACCGGCAGAAGAAGGAGTTGCAGGAGATCCTTGCCGAGCACAACCGGAAGTACCCTGCCCTCTTCCTCTGCTTCCCGGGCAACGAGGACTGGTACGGCGGCTGCCTTGCGGCCGGCCGGGGGTTCGTGCACGTCAGCCCGTCCGGCGATCTTGAGCCCTGCCCGGCGGCGCCGTACTCGGATGCGAACCTTGCAAACCTGCCCCTCAAAGAAGCGCTCCGCTCGCGGCTCCTTGCCCGGCTGCGGGAGGAGCCCGGGGTGCTCGCGGAGACGGAAGGCGGCTGCGCCCTCCACGCGAACAAGGCGTGGGTGGAGGGGCTGATGGGGAGGGAGTGAAGGGGGAACGTTTTTTTCTCATCATACTCTCTATCAGGAATTGAAATGGTGAACCATGAACCAGACAGAAAATAATCTTAACGATCCACAACCCGTGAAATCCCTCGTCATCGTCTTCTCGTACCACCATCACAACACGGAGAAGATAGCCCGCGCCATCGCGGCCGTCCTTGGCGCAGAAGTAAAGACGCCGCAGGAGATCCTGCCGGAGACGCTGCGGGAGTATGACCTGATCGGGTTTGGCTCGGGGATCTACGGCGCAAGCTTCGGCACACCCATGCTCACCCTTGCCGACCGGCTCTCCTTTGCCCAGGGCAAAAAGGCGTTCCTCTTCTCGACCTACGGGGCCCCGGCTGTTGCCGTGACCCGGAATTTTGTGGCAGATAACCATGCGGGAATGCGGGAGAAGCTGCGGATAAAAGGGTATGATGTTGTCGGCGAGTTCGGGTGCGCCGGGTGGAACACCAACGTTTTCCTGAAGTATTTCGGCGGGATCAACAAGGGAAGGCCGGATGCGAACGACCTTGCGGACGCGGAAGCGTTTGCCCAAAAACAATGGGAGAAAGCCCGGGGCTCACTGGTATCATGATCCCGGTTCCGGGCGGCAATTGTTGCCATATCGTATTTTTTAAAAAAAATTGACCCGGATCCCATCTTCATTGAGGATTCTGGTTTCCGGAACCGTGGTCGCATGCTCCCAGACCAGAGAAAAAAAGGTCCGGCAATCAGCCCCGGACCCCGGCGACCGTGGTCGGCCGGATTATTTCAAAGGCTTTCTCCTGGATGCTTGCCATGAACCCATTGATCGTACCGAGGACGGAATCAAGAAACGTCGTCTCCCGCATCTGGCCGGTCGGTTTACCGGCCGAGTCCGTCTCCATGATACATTCGGTCCACCGGGGGCTCAGTTCGAATACGGTCTTTTCGGGAACGGAGATGGAGTCCAGTCCCTTCTCGATGACCACGGACGAACCGGGGCCAACAATGATCGAGACATGGTCGCCAAAGGAAGTGGTTGTCCCTTCCGGGATTTGGGATGCGAAATAGTCCTTTGCCGTGGGATTTCGGGTATAATGTACCGCATATACCGTACCGGATACCTTCCTTACCTGGTAGGCACTCTGCGGCAAATGACCCCGGCAGTCAATGGGGGCTGTCACGACTGAGTAGCCGGCAGTGTCCGGAATGGTGGCAAATGCCCTGCTGTTCGTCCCGACAGGGGATATGCCGAACGTGGCGCTTGAACCCCACTGGCCATACGCGGGAATTGTATAGGTGTAGGGCCCGGTGATCGTGTGCAGGACCCCGTCCGGGTAGCGTATGGCAACACGGACACCGTCACCAGCTTCGATGTTCCATCCCTCAGAAACCACATCCCCCCGGGATGCAGTGGTTGTGCTGCCGCCGGCGTGGATCTTCACCTGTGCCGGGCTGGAGAGCTGGGAGATATACGCGTACGCGGTTGGCGATGAGAAACTGAGCGCGTGCGTGATATACGCGTCAAGGGCCCGGTCCACGGTCATGTCGTCCGTTATACCGGCAGATTTCAGGTACGATGCAGGGACATAATCGCGGAACTGCGCTGCCGATGTGACGCCGTTACGGTCGACAAACGCTGAGACGGAAACGGGAACGCAGACCGCGATTATCACCAGACAGGCAAGAAGGACCCGGTGCATACCCATTCTTTATGGCCCGGTTTAAAAAAAATTCCGATCCGCCCGGGTGGCCGGATTTGCTAAAAAAATTCCGTCCTGTTCCGGGGTTTGCGGGCTTTTGCACCAGAACCGGATTCACGTGATCCGGACCTGCCCGGGACCGGATCAGCAGGCCAAAAAATACGGGTGAGGGAGCCACCGTCACCCCCGGTACCGCGCCGCAGCAAGTGCGCCTTTCGGGCAGACAAGGATGCAGAGCCCGCAGCCGTCGCAGGCGGCATCATCAAAGACCGGCCTCTTCTCCCTGAGCCGGATGGCATCGTATCCCCCGTCCCGGCAGGCGATGACACACCGGCCGCACCCGTCGCACGCCTCCGGATGGTCGAGGCCGGGGCGGACCCGGTCATTGCGGTCAAGGGCCTGGTGGCTCACCAGGTTTGGGAGGGCAGCCCCCCGCAGGTCATCCGGTGACGCGAGCCCTTTTTGCTCAAGGTAGCGCAGGAGACCGGCGTTCATCTCCTTTACGATCCCGTACCCGTTCCACATCACGGCCGTACAGACCTGCACCGCGGACGCCCCGAGCACCAGGTACTCGGCCGCGTCCTGCCAGCTGCTGATCCCCCCGATGCCCATGATGGGGAGCGGGACCGCCTTTGCGATCGCCGAGACCCTCTCAAGGCCGATGGGCTTGATCGCCGGCCCGGAGTACCCGCCGCGGGTGCCCCGGCCCCCGGCCGCTGGCTGCGGTTCGAAGGAATCGATGTCGACGCCGAAGATGCCCTGGACGCTGTTGATCGCCGAGATCCCTGCTGCCCCCCCGGCCGCTGCGGCCTTTGCAGGGAGCACGATGTCGGTGATGTTCGGTGTCATCTTGACGTACACCGGGACCGTTGCTACGGAGACGACGTCTCGTGTCAACCGTTCCACGAGCAGGGGGTTCTGGCCGATCGCGGCGCCGACGCCGGCCTCGGGCATCCCGTGCGGGCACGAGACGTTCAGCTCGATGGTATCACAGCCGGCGTCCACCACGCGCCTGGCAAGATCCTGCCAGCTCGCAGGATCCGTGTCGCCCATGATGCTTGCAATGAGGATCTGGTCCGGATACTCGTCCTTCAGCCGGGCGATCCCGGTCTCCCAGTAGGAGACGCTCTTCTTGCTCAGCAGCTCGATGTTCTCAAAGCCGAGGAGCTCCCCGCCCGGTCCCTTCCGTGCACAGAACCGCGGGGAGACGTCCCGGACATCCATGCTGTCCGCGTGGATCGTCTTCACGACCGCTCCTCCCCAGCCGGCATGGAACCCGCGGCGGATCCCTTCAACCGAAGCGGTGGGGGGTGCGGATGCGAGGATGAACGGGTTCTCAAGCGTGAGGGTGCCAAGGGTTGTGGTGAGGACGGGGGAGCGCGTCATGGGGGTATCATCCACCCGGTTGGTGACGGGACGGTTAAATAATTCCGTTGGCCGGACCGCGCTCCTCTCAACAGGGAAGCGGGAGGAACGCGTCCCCCAAAAAAAAGTCACGCTCTTATACGAGCAGGGCCAACTCCCGTGCGTTGCAGATGAGAGAGACAGGGGTTGAGGTCCGCGAGCTCATGAAGGAGGAATTCCCCCTCGCGGAAAAGTTGTGGGTGGAGTACCGGGGCCAGAAGAACGACATGCCGGAGGAGCGGGTCTTTGGCGTGTTTGAGAACGGCAGCCTTGCCGCAACGGCCCGGTGCACCCGGCACCCGGACGGCCTTGAGATGGACTGCGTCTTTGCAGGCGGGAGATACCGGGGCAGGGGTTATGCACGGCTCGCGGTGCAGGCGCTCATCGATGCGTGCGGGAAAGAGGCGATCTTCATCCACTCGACCCTTGTCCTGATCTCGTTTTACAAGACCTTCGGCTTTGTGCCGATCCACGAGGATCTGCTGCCCCGGACGATCCGGGACCGGTTCCTCTTCTGCTTTGGCGAGATGGCGGGCTGCAATGTCTGCCCGATGACCCGGGCGGGGAGCGCGTGAGCGTAAGAGCAGCACGATCTCCGGTTCTTTTTTTGTATCCGTTTTTTTTAAACGGTCATACCGGATTTTTTTCGCAAGGGAAAAAACATGGAGAATATCCGGGCGGTTTCCGGGCCGGTTGGTTTTTTTTTGGTAATGACCGGAGATGATCTGGATTTTTTTGCTCTGTAGAAACGATGATGAACCGGCAGGGTTCACACCCAAACGATGAAAATCGGTTGAAAAAATTTGAACACAACCGTCCTCGCCCGCATCCTTGCGCT
>DUHF01000099.1 GCA_013331015.1 Methanoregula sp. | reverse complement strand
GATGGGGACCCATGTGAAAAATTTTGTTAAGGAATGGGGGGTCAAGGGGGCTTGCCCCCTTGGGTTGCCTCCCCCTCTGGGGGAGAGAGGGGGTCACCTTCGCTAATTTCGTTTGAGTGCACAAACATGATGATCTCACCAGAGCAAAAACCCCTTTTTTCTGCCGGACATTAATCAAGGTACATGCTCCTGAGCAGAGATTTTCCGGTCTTTGTCCGGAAAACCTTTTCACAAACAGACTCAACAACATCTTGTTTCATCTCGTCTTCATAGCTGTTCACGAGGAGATCCGCCTCGACAAGGATCTGGAAATCGATACCGTCGATCTTCGTATAGCTATGATGGTTGCCAATGATGAAACAGACACGGTCAATACTCTTTTCCGGAACCATCAGGTCAGACAGGATCTTCCGGGCAATCGGGGGACCTTCGATCTCCTGGAATTTGCCCGCCGTGGAATGGTACTTCTTTTCTGCCTCGTGGATACCGATATCGTGGAGCAGGGCCGTGATGCCGACGATCTCACGTGTCCAGGTATCATCTACTTCGCGGCATGCAATAAGGTCAGCAAATGCATGGACCTTGAGTGCATGGTTGATACGCCTGACATCGTGTCCGAAACAGGCGATCATTGCACCCATTACCCGGTTCTGCATGAGCAGAAGGTATGCCGTGATTCTTCATCAGATTTCGCTTCCCGTCACATTGCTTAACCATTGTGCCCGACCACAAACTTGTAAAGCTTCCTGAGCCAACGAACTTCCGGGAGATGGGTGTACGTGAAAGATCGGGCTACTGACAGGGGCATCATATTTCTGGGATTCCTGCTTGCCATCGCAGTCATGGTGCCGGCAGTACCGGCAATCGGGATTGAAGAAGATGACCGGTACCAGCCTGCTGCCCTCACTACCGAAATTCCGGAGATCAACCTTTCGGAGATCAACGAGACGGCGCTCGTGAAGTACGAACCGACTAAGGAACCCATAACCGTGTTCCGTGTCGGCGTGAGCGAGACCATACTACCCGGACCACGATACATGGCGTTTGGTCCAAGTGTTATTGGCATCTCGGTCAGCCCTGACATTTTCGGTGGCGTAATCGTTCTTCTCTCCTTTGCTCTTGCAGCAGCAGGTATATGGGCTATCGGGCAGTGGGGCAGGAACGGGAAGGATTAATTGGTAAATCCCACACGGTTTTTTAGGGTTGTCAATTTCCCGCTCAGGGACCGGCCCTCACAACAGGATCCCGCTGGATATCCACCCTTTTTTAAATTCCTGCGGGGAATAGTTATACAGGGCAGTGAAATGGCGGCAGATACATTCGAAGACGACGATGACTTTAATACCCCGCACCTTCCGGAGCGGTATCACCAGACCGTGAGAGCCAAGAAACAACAACGCTTAAAGAAGCGGATCCTGATGGCGGTTGCTGCAATCATCGTCATTGTTGTACTCTACTCCCTGATGAGCTGGGCTGCCGGAGGACTCCTTTTAAGCATGGGCAGTCCGTCTCCCGCAGTACCGGAACCCCCTGCAACATCACCTTCCGTTACCACACAACCCGTTCCGGCAACTACCGCACTTTCCGTCACGCTGGGTGCAGGCACCACCGCTACCATCCCGCAAAGCAGTGTCCCGATAACGCCGGCAATCAATGCAGAACGGGCACGGGGGATAGCCGACTCTTATGTCATTGAACAGAACCACGGTTCCCTGCCCATCAATATGAGCCGGTCATCGTATGGACCGGCTGCTTCCTCGACAGGCAGCGGTGCGGGGCAGTATACCTTTGTGTATGAGCGGACCTACCAGGACATCCCCACGGACGTTGACGGGTTCACGGTCATCGTGGATGCCGGAACCGGGGACGTGATCGGCTACACGCACCAGTGGACCACGCCGGAACATGCCTTCCTTTCAGCAACGCAGGTGGATATTGTCCGGCACGAAGCTACCTTTGCTGTCTTACAGAAAGCCCGGGAGATCTACCCGGACCAGACGGACAGTATCCGGATTATTTCAGCGGATCTCCGGTGGATGAACGATATTCCCCCGGGCACCGTGCCCCGGCCCGGCACCATTCCGGTGGCCTGGAAAGTCCTCTTCAATGACGATATCATGCGTCAGTCCTCAGCACAACCCGCAGTTGCGTGGGTTGATGCGCACTCAGGAGTGTTTCTGGCGTTTGAGTACCGGCACTAAAACAATGGTGGTATAAAAAAGGAAAATCTGGTGTTCAGCACCGGCTGCACACGTATGTGGTGGCAAGCGAGGTCTGGCGCATGTCGCCCGAGATCTGTTTTTTGCCGCCGCGGATGAACCATTTTTTGCACCGGCTGCACTGCTTGGGCAGGATCCGGTCCAACGGGTTCATCGGAATCTCGAGAACAAAATCCGTCCGGGTCCACTCCTCGGGAGGCTTCTCCGCGTTCTGCTCATAGATATTGACGAACTCCATGATCTGGTGGGGGGGCACGCCCAGGTCCACGAATTTTTTGAAGACGAAATAATTGAAGATGAGCCACGAGAGGTCCGAGCGGTCGAGGATCCCTTCATACTCCCCAAACGTCTCGTCGAAATCCTCGAGCGTGCAGCCGCACAGCGGGCATTTGCCGCCGACAAGCTCGTCGAGAAAAACCTCTTCCTGGCATCCCGGACAGGTCGTGTGCGGGGATTGCATGCGTGATGTCATTGTTGCTCCGGTATTGACTGGATTATTTTGTATTCATATCTGCAATAGCTCAAACTGTTTGTGGTAGGGTGAATGTTTGTTCCTAGTATTGATCGGGGCGGCAGATAAGGGTATCAGTGGACGCAATCTTCCCCGATAAAAGGGTTGTGGAAAGAGGAAATTAATCAGCGGA
>DUHF01000048.1 GCA_013331015.1 Methanoregula sp. | reverse complement strand
TTTGGCGGCGGACAGGAGAGATTATAAACCTTCTGATGAAATGATCTCACCATCAATGTACCTCTACAAGACCGGCATCGCCCAGATCGATGACGTCAGCGGCGGACTCGAAGCAGGAACCAACATCCTGATCCTTGCTCCCCCGATGAGTTATGCCGAACAACTGGCATATGCCCTGACAAAACCCCTGCAGGGCGAATATTCCATTGTCCTCTCCACCAACGAGCGGGCTTCCGAGGTCATCGACTTTTTCAAACTTGCCGGTGCCGACAAGCGTTTCACGGGCGTGATCGATGCCATCACCAAGAGCTCGACGCCCGGCATCACCGACACCCCGCGGCTGATGTTCGTCTCAAGCCCGACCGACCTGACCGGCATCGGGATCAAGTTCTCGAACATGATCGAGTCGATCTTCGAAGGCGATTTTTCAGAGGGGGAGACCGGGCTCTTTCCCCCGCCCATAAGGTTCTGTGTCAACTCCATCTCCACGCTCCTGATGTACCGGAGGCTTGAGGTCCTGTACCAGTTCCTCCATGTCCTGACCGCAAAACTCAAGAAGACCGAGGGGATCGGTATCTACCTGCTGAACAGCGAGTCGTTCGATGACAAGACCCTCTCCTTAATCAAGCAGCTGATGAACTGTGTCATCGAGGTGAAGGTGGATGCAAACGTCAGTTCGTTCCGGATTCATGGGATCCGGGGCGTGACGGGCGAGTGGCTGAAATTTTCCGTTACCAAGGGGCAGGTGGTGATCCTTTCATGATATCGACCGGTGTTGCAGGACTTGACGAACTGCTGGGAAAAGGTATCCCGCGGGGCAGCAGGGTGCTCTTCAGTCTCGAACCGGGAGTTGACGGCCAGCTCTTCATGATCACGTCACTCTCGTGCTCGCTCAAAAAGGGGCTCTCGTGCCTGGTGATCCACCCAAACGCGACCGTTGATGCGTTCCGGAACGATGCCGTTGCCCGGTGCGGGGCACGGCTTGATATGGAAAAGACCGGGCAGGTCATCTTCCTTGATGCCATCGACCGGGAGCGAATCCAAAAAAGCGCAAAGACTCCTGAGGCACAGGCGCGGGAGTGGCAGGCACGGATCCGCAAGATCTGCTCGGAGAACAAAGTCGACGTCATCTTTGCCTACCTCGACCTGCTCAACGAGGATTTCGGTCTCACCAAAGCTCTTCAGATCTTAGAAGCCGGAAAGAGTGATGAAAAGACCACCCTCTTCATCGAGCACCTCAATCTCGAGGGAAAGAAACTCATCGACCGGTTCATCAGGGAATTTCACTTTGACCTTGTCATGGCAGTCCGATCCTCTGACCGTCCGGTTCCCCACTTCACCTACTTCACCATCGTCCACAGTTCGTGGAAAGCATCGGTCTCCCGCTCGGTCCCGTTCATCGTATCCGAAAGCCGGATCGTCCCCTACATCCCAAAGATTGTCGTGACCGGGCCGGCACAGTCCGGCAAATCAACGTTTGTGGCTAGTGCTACCGAGGGCAGCCGGCCAAAAGACCGGACCAGCCAGGAGCGCGAACCGGTCCCCGAGGTTATGGACTATGGCTGGCTCCGGTGGCGGGACTTTGATATCAGCCTGCACGGCACTCCCGGCCAGGGAGAGTTCGACCCGCTCATCCCCCCGGCCCTCAAGCATGCGATGGGTGTTGTCCTCATCATCGATTCCACAAAACCGGATACCTTCCCCCGGGCCCGCCACCTGATCGGGATGATTTCCAAAAGAAAGATCCCGTTCATCGTGGCTGCCAACAAGAGCGATCTTGCCGGCAGCATGGCAGCAGCTGAGATCCGAAAAGAACTGGACCTTAACAAGGCGATACCCATCTACCCGATTGCCGCAACGAGACCTGACGATGTCCATAAAGTCCTTGAAGCGCTGGTGGATTACATCACCCAGTACTCCGCGTGAGGATGTGCGTATGCAGAATCTTATAAATTTTCCGGGGCTCTCATGCTGACCTTTGTCGGGCTCGGCCTCTTTGACAAGACCGACATCTCCGTAAAAGGGCTCCGGTGCATTGAACGGGCGGATGCCGTCTTTCTCGAATGCTATACTTCCCGGCTCATGGGGACCTCGATTGAGGAGCTCGAACAGTTTTACCAAAAGCCGGTCCGACCCCTCTTCCGGGAAGATGTGGAGCAGCACCCGGACGGGATCCTTGCCCTTGCACAGGAGAAGGAGGTCGTATTCCTCTGTGCTGGCGATCCCATGGTCTCAACCACCCATGCCGACCTTCGGATACGGGCAGATGAACGGGGTATCCCGACTGCCATCATCCATGCCGCATCCATCTCGAGCGCCATCTGCGGCCTCTCGGGTCTCCAGAACTACCGGTTCGGGAAGTCCTGCTCGCTCCCGTTCCCGCAGAAGAACTGGTTCCCCACAACACCGTTCGAGGTCATCACCGCCAATCTCGCCCAGCGCCTCCATACGCTGGTCTACCTCGATATCCAGAACGAGCGGTACATGACCATTCCCGAGGCGGTCGCAATCATCGAAAAGATTGCAAAGGACCGGCAGACAAAAATCCCGCTCTATGTCGGCATTGCCCGGGCAGGGTCCGATGCTCCCGTGGTCCGGGCAGGACCGGCTGACCGGATGCTCTCAGCCGAGTTCGGAGCCCCCCTCCACATCCTCATCGTGCCTGCCGGACTGCACGACATGGAGAAGGAGTACCTGGAGAGGTTTGCCGGGCTATGAAGATCGAAGAGCTGCACCTCCTCCTCTCGGCTGCACTGGAAAAGACCCGGATCACGGTACCACCAGAAACTGCTCTCTGGGCTTGCGCAAAAGACCAGCTTGCAATGGCCCGGGCGTATGAGAGCGATGGCACCACCTTTGCCGGAAGGGGCGACATGGTCAATGCCCTTGCAGGTTTTTTTTACGCGTTCGGCTGGCTCCACTTCGGGTGTGCGTATGGCACGCTGATTACCGATATGCCAATTCCTCCCTGCCCGTTCATCCGCCCCTGCAGGCGGCTTCCGGGAGCGGTGAGCGGAAAACTTACCGAGAAATCCTCACGGTATGAGCGGCTGCTTACCACTGCCAGCGCTTCGGTCACCTGCGCACCCGACCCGTCAACACCGGCGTACCTGCTTGCAGCCCGCACCCTCCAGGTAGCATACGCCAGTGCCTGCCAGGGGAGATGGTTCCTTGAGATGAAGCGGGAGGAGGATGCCCTGGCACACTTCAGTTATGGGCACGGCTGGCTGGATGCCGGGGTCCGGGCAGGACTGTTTACCATCCATGCCCACCGGGAGATCTTCACGGTGGATTGACCGGACACCGGGGTGAACTTTCTGGTCTTGTCGTTACCCGGCAAGGATAAAACGGTTATACTATTGACCATAACCTGAAAGGAGAATAACCGGAAGGATCGGACATGGACAAATCCCAGGTGAAATGGATCTACATCTCGGTGGGGTTCTCCTTAGTTGTCCTCATCATCATCCTTGCCCTGACCATCAACGAGAACACCCTTACTTACCTTCAGGAGATCAACCCGATCTTCCTTCTCCTCGCCTTCCTCACCCACGTCCTGACCATGTGCTTCTGGGCAATGCGGGTCAAAATGATGTCCGGCTCGCTCGGGTACCGGATCGGGTTCTTTTACAGCCTCAACCTGGTCTTTGCCAACCTGCTGGCATCGGCTATCACCCCGGCACAGGCCGGCGGGGAACCGGTCCGGATCCACGAGCTCTACAAGGCGGATGTGCCGCTTGGGGACGCCACGGCCATCGTCATCATGGAGCGGGTGCTGGACGGGATCGCCCTTGCAGGGCTTGCCGCATTCTCCATGATCGTCTTAACCGACCAGTGGAAGAGCCTTGGCGCGGTGTCCGAGGCGATGGTCTTTATCACCTGGATCTTTGTAGTCGGCTGCCTCTTCCTCTTCTACCTTGCCATCCGAAGGCCTGATGTGGTAAAACAGGTGGTGAAACGGTGCACGCTCTGGCTGACAAGGAAGTGGGAGAGCGGACGGGTCGAGGCGCTCGTGACCCGGGCCGACAAGGAGATCGACAACTTCCAGGGCGCAACCATCCGGTTTGTCCGGACTGCCAAGGGAGGTCTTGCCTGGGGGATGCTCTTTACCCTGCTCTACTGGGTTTCCGAGATCATCACCGCGTCCCTGATCCTGGTCGGGCTCGGCCAGCCGCCGCTCATCCTCGAATCCTTTGTGATCCAGCTCATCCTCGCCATCCTGATGATGATGCCCTTGACACCGGGCAGTTCCGGTATCGCCGAGGTCGGGGCCACGT
>DUHF01000237.1 GCA_013331015.1 Methanoregula sp. | reverse complement strand
CCGCATATGAGACATCTCCGTCCGGTTGCAGCAAGCGCCTGGTCGGTAGTGCGGGCAAGATCGAGGAGCCCCCTGCGCTCTTTTTTGGCATTCTCACTGTTGACATTGACAGACGTCACAAGAAACGCAGCAAGGGAACTGTACTCCGCCCGCTCCCGGGAGAGGCTTTGAAAATTGATGACACTGTCAGCGGAAAAGAGGAGCCCGTATTTCCCGCAATACAGGAACACCTGCCCGTTCGTATGGCCTCCCAGCCCGTCAAGAACTTCAAGTTCGACATCCCCGATCTGGTACCGGCCGATAACCGGGAAGATCCCCCGGGCGGATCCGTCGGGGCCGGGGAAACACCGGACATCTTTTGGAACATTGAACCGGGAGAAGAGGTTGATCATCTTTGTGTAAAATGCATCCAGGCTGGAATGATCGCTCAATGAACCGTATGCCCGGTTGTTGGTCCGGATGATATCGAGCGTTCCGGTATGCATTGAGACCGGGACATCGAAGAATCCGGCTGCCCCACAATGGTCCGCATCCGCGTGGGTTATGAGAATCTGCGAGAGTTTCTGCCCGATTGCAAGCCCGTAATGAGTCAGCATTGTCATCAGGGAGTCGTGATAGATCCCGTATGCGGTGTCGATCATCAGCATCTCGTCAGGGGTATGGAGAAGGAAGACACTGCCCCCGCAGGGAACCTGGAAGCAGGATAAGGTTACCCTGTTTGTTATGGGAAACTGCTGGACATCGGCATAAAAATTCTGACCGTTTGTGGCATTCAGGGTCCGTCCGGTGGCAAGGACACTGTCGAAAACCCGGTGGGGATCACAGCCCCGGTCCATGAGCTCCTGCGCGATATGATTGGTGTCGGCAAGGAACGAGAGGAGAAACTCATCTTCGGAATCCCCGATAATCTCGCGGACTGCCTGCGCGTAACGCACATAAAAAACCGTGTCGTCAAGATGCTTGCCGGTCTTGTCGTACTCCAGGATCTCAAGACGGTAGCGGGATTTCAGCTGATCGAGGAGCTCTTCCACAACCGCGCTCTGCTCGAGGTTCAGGCTGACGGTAAGGCGATTGGGATGGCGGCTCTTGTCGTCAAAATCGATGAACGTGATATTTGCGCCAGCTAAAGTAATGAATTGCAAAAACTCATACAGCGCCCCGGGCTGGTGCGGCATATGGACTGAAAACTTCAAAAAGTCGGGAGGTTTTATCGAGGTCTGGAGATACCCGATAGCGGCAAGATCCCGGGTCATCGCCGCATATGCAGATTCAGACGCGGTAACTTCATAAAATACGGTCCCGGGATCGATGCGCCGGTCGAACTGGATCCGGTTTATGTTCCCGTCGTATTTTTTTATTATCTCAGCGGCCCGGTGGAGGGAACCGGGAGTGTCCGGCATATGGGCGACAAAGGAGTACGTATTCACGAAACGATCACCGGTTTTAGATGTACCGTTGCGTTTTTGGAATTAAAAAAATAGGTTGCCCCCAACTTCAACACTTGTTTTTTGTGAGAGGGGGAAAAAAAGGATCAGGGAGTTCTGCGCCGTATTGCAAGAACAACCAGTGCAAAGGAGACCAGAATACCGCATACAATGGTGAGTGGAGCAACCGGTGTTGATGCAGAAGGTTTCAGTAATACCGCATTGATCTCTTTTGCCTCTCCGGCATCTACCTGGACCTGGACAGAATATGCCAGGTAACCCGGTGCTTTGATCTCGACAAGATGGCTGCCGCTGGAGACCGGTGCCAGCTCAAGGGGTGTCTGGCCGGCAATAGTGGAGTCAAGATAAAGGGTTGCACCCAGCGGACTGGACGTAACCAGGAGAGATCCCGTGCCCCCGGTTGCCATAGAGGGAAATGAATCCTCCGGGCTTACGGGTCTTGCAGCATCCGGTTCGGGAGCCTGGGATACGGGAATCGTTGTTTCAGGTATGCCGGCGGGACTCTTTTTGGGCTCAACGGTCAGGTAACTCCGGTATGTTGTCCTGACCGAGGGGCTTGACATCGTGATATGGTAAACTCCCGGGGGCATATCGATATGAAATCCCTTATTGAAATATCCCGAGGAGCTGACAGATGTGTCATAGGAGTGGACACGGTTTCCACTCTCATCGGTAATATCAAAATGTGCACTGGTTACCCCTTTTTCTATTGACCCCGTCAGCTGGACATAATCGCCCTGGCCGGCAACACTGGGTATTGCTACAACATAAAATTCAGGTTTTTTTAACAGGATGCTGGTTGTCGCAGTCTTGTCCGGAATAGTTTTATCAAAGACGGTGAGGGTATATCGTGCAGTCTGGAGTTTTTCAATTCCCTGTATTGTACTGGTATACCAGGCAAATTTCCAGGAACCGGCAGTCTCGCCCGGGATGACACTTCCTGTTCCGGCATCGCCATTGAGATCATAAATCGGAACGCCGCCTGGGGGGAGGTCAGGCCCGGATATCCGAATGAGCGTGACATTGCCAAATGAGTTCTGGCCATCGAAAATAATGGTGTCGCCGATATAGTATCCCCCGGACCCGCGGTAGGCAATGCTTATTGATCCGTTCACCGCTCCGGCCGGCATGGCAATCATCATGAGTGCGGCAACCAAAATACAGAACAAGACCTGGTTTTTAATCCGGTAATTTTTCATTACGTACCCCTTTTTTGTTAAGAGATTATCATTACGAATGAATATCTTTTTGTCACCCATTTTGGTATTTTCATTTTCTTACAGGTTTTTTACCCGATAACGAAACTATATCTATCATACCGGGCAACCCACTTTATCTGAGGGATAGACGGAAATGACTGACGTGGAGCAGGAAAAAAAACTGGGCAACGAGCAAATGAAGACGCGGATCACGGGAATGGGAGCAAACTTCTCCTATGACGAGACCGCATACCACCTGCCAGTCTCATTTGCCCTGACCGGAATCGGGGTGCATGACCAGAAGGCAGCTCTTGAGGTCTACGAGAAGACCGGCGGCAATGCCCTAGTCGCCTCGGAAATAATCCTTGCCCACGAAACATCAGTGAAGGGTAAGGAACCGGATCCTTACACGGGTTTTGTTCCGGACACCATCCTGCGCAAGCTCGGATACTCGCTTGTCGACGGGAGTATCCTCGGTCTGGCCCTCATCATCGGAAAGCCGCAGAATGCAGACAGCGCGGCCGCCATCTGCCGGGAACTCCAGGAGAAGTACATGCTCACGTTCCTTGCCGGAGATGTGGTGCAGTCCCTTTCGGGCGCCGGTGTGAAACTCGGGCTCGACTATCGTCTTATCCCGCTCGGATCCACCCCGTTTTACGGGATCCATTTTGTCGATATCATCGCCCGCGTTGCCATGATGTTTGGCGGCGTGACACCGGGCGACATGCACCGGCTCCTCCATTATGCGGCGGAACGCGCAAAAGCCATCGTGATTGCTTTTCCGGGCCTCACGCCCGAAGAGGTGGCACTTGCGGACGGGATGCGGGTGCTCGGGATCCCCATCCTCACAACCGGTGACTATTCTGGCGGAGACTGGATCACTGCAGCCCCCACGGACATCGTCCGCAGGGGCATGGAGGAGAAGGGTATCCGCGTCAACGTGACGGCCATCCCCATCCCGATGGGGTGCTCGCCCGCGTTCGAGGGTAAGAGCATCAGAAAAGAAGAGATGTACGTGGAGTTCGGCGGCGGGCGGTCCCCTGCGTTCGAACTTCTCCGCGTGCAGGACGCATCGCAGGTCATAGATGGCGAAGTGACGGTCATCGGCCCCGAAGTCGACAGCATGAAAGAGGGGTCGGCAAACCCACTTGCCATCCTCATCAACGTTGCCGGGAAAACGATGAAGAAAGACTACGAACCGGTCTTCGAACGCCGTATCCACAACTTCGTGAACTATGGCGAGGGGTCGTGGCATGTTGCCCAGCGCGACCTCATCTGGGTGAGACTCTCGAAAGAGGCGGTGGCAAAAGGCGTAAAAATCGAGCACATCGGAAAACTGCTGGCAAGCAAGTTCCGGATGGATTTCCCCGAGCTCCTCGATGCCGTCTCGGTCACGCTTATCACGGACAAGGAGAAGGTACTTGCCGCAAAAGTGGAAGCCGAGCGGGTCTATGCCGAACGGGACGCCCGGATCAAGGGGATGAAGGACGACGAAATCTCGACCTATTACTCCTGCACCCTCTGCCAGACCTTTGCGCCCAACCATGTCTGCGTCATCACCCCCGAGCGGATGGGGCTCTGCGGCGCGCTCAGCTGGCTTGACGGGAAGATCGCGTACGAGATCTCCCCCTCAGGTGCCAACCAGCCGGTGGAACGGGGCGCGGTCCTCAACCCGATAACCGGAGAATACGAGGGCGTGAACCGGTTTGTCAAGAAGGCGAGCCACGGTGAGATCGACCGCATCTCGCTCTACAGCGTGATGGAATGCCCGATGACCTGCTGCGGCTGTTTCGAGGCCATCGCCCTGATGCTCCCGGAAGTGAACGGGATCATGGTGGTCAACCGGGAGTACAAGGGCATGACCCCGTCGGGCATGAGTTTCTCGACTCTTGCCGGAACGATCGGCGGCGGCGCGCAGACCCCGGGGTTTGCCGGTATCGCCAAGAACTATATCCTCTCCGACCGGTTCTTACAGGGCGACGACGGTATCGGACGGCTGGTCTGGATGCCATCCCAGCTCAAAGAAGAGCTCAAAGAGCGTCTCGAGAAGATCCTTGCCGACCGGGGCATGGACGGGTTCTTTTCAAAGATCGCTGACGAGAACACTGCTGCGACCATCGAGGATCTCATGGTCTTTCTCGAACGCGTGGGACATCCGGCCCTTGCCATGAAACCGCTGGTGTGAGGGTGAGCATGACATTGAAAGCTACGTTCGACTGGACGCAGGAAATTGAGACCATTACGCTCGGCGCAACAAAGGCAAACGGCGGGACGCGTAAGGTTGCGTACACTATTGGTGGCGGCACAACGCTGCCGTTCCTTGAGCCGGCAGGCGCGGCAAAAGCACCTCTTGTTGCCTTTGAGATCTGCGACAACCCGGTCTTCTGGCCGCAGGTCATCCGCGACTATTGCGGGGATCTCACAAACAACCCGGCTGACTGGGCAAAAGTGGCGGAGGCGCAGTACGGGGCCGATCTTGTCCGCCTGTACCTCACCAGTACGCGCCTGCGGGACTTCTCCGACATCGGGTCGGTGAAGACAACCGTCGAGACGGTCCTCTCCGCTACGGGCCTGCCCCTCATCATCGAAGGGAGCAATGAGCCGAAGATCGACAGCGAGGTCTTCTTAAAATGCGGGGAGGCCGGGCAGGGCGAACGCATGCTCCTTGGCACGGCCGAGGCCGGGCGGTACCGGAGCCTTGCAGCCGCAGCGCTTGCATACAACCACTCCATCATCGCCCAGTCGCCCATCGATGTCAACCTCGCAAAGCAGCTCAACATCCTCCTGCGGGAGATCGGCGTCCAGCGGGACCATATCGTCATCGACCCTTACACCGGCTCGCTCGGGTACGGATTCGAATACTCGTATTCGGCCATGGAGCGGATACGGTTCTCGGCCATGAAAGGCGACACCGATCTTGCGATGCCGATGATCTGCTCTCCGGCAGATTCGCTGACCGTCAAGGAAGTGCGCGAGCATGAACCGGGCCTTGGCGATGAGATGGCCGTATCATGGGAGTTCTACACCGGCCTTGCCGCAGCAGCAGCGGGGGCCGAGATCATCTGTGTCCGGCACCCGAAAACCATCCCTCTCTTAAAACAGGCTTTTGCAAATCTTCTGCCTGCCGCTGGCAATGCGGGGGTGCCGTAAGATGGCGCTCAAGGCCCTCGACATCTACAAGCTCCTGCCCAAGAAGAACTGCAAGGAGTGCGGCGACCCAACCTGCCTCACCTTCGCCATGAAACTTGCCGGGGGAAAGGCGGATGTCAGCCTCTGCCCGTACCTCGACGATCATGCAAAGGCCGTGCTCGGCGCTTCGACCCGGCCGCCCATCCGGCTTGTCAAGATTGGCGTCGGGGAACGGTCGTTCAAGATCGGCGAGGAGACCGTACTCTATCGCCACGAGAAGACCTTTTACCACCCGCCCGGTATTATCTTCCGGATTCCGGACACGTTACCGGAAGAAGAGATCGCAAAGATCACCCGCCGCGTGCGGGACGAGACTTTCACCCGGGTAGGATCCGACCTCCGTTTCAGCGGTATCGCCATCGAGAACACAAGCGGATCGGCTAAAACCTTCGAAAATGCGGTTGCTGCAGTCGAGCGGCAGCAGTGCCACCTTCCCCCGGTTCTCATCGCAAAAGACCCGGCAGCGTTCAGTGGGGCGCTGGTCCACTGCGGATCGTACCGCCCGCTCCTCCATGCGGCAACACCGGGGAACTACAAAGAGATGTGCGCCCTTGCAAAACAGCACGGATGCCCCCTTGTGATCCGGGCGAACAGCATCGATGGGCTCGTCCAGCTCGTAAAAGACTGCACAGCCGAAGGCGTGCAGGATCTTCTCCTCGACACCGCACCCACAACGCTTGGGGACTTCGTAGCCCGGTCAACCGATATCCGGCAGCTCGCCATCACCCGGGCGATCCCCGAGCTCGGGTATCCGGTCTATCTTGACGCAACCGCCACCGGGTCCCAGGACGCAGCGCTCATCCTCGGCATCGTCAAGTATGCCTCGGTCATCGTCACCGATCCGCTCACACCCGGCCCTGCAAAAGCAGCGCTCACCCTCCGGCAGAACATCTACACCGACCCGCAGAAGCCGATCCAGATGAACCCGGGACTGTACCGTGTCGGGACGCCTGACAAGAAAGCGCCGGTTCTTATGACAGTCAACTTCTCGCTCACTTTCTTCACGCTCCAGGGATACCTGGAGTCGACCCGGATCCCCTGCTTCATGCTCATCGTTGACACGGAGGGTCTGTCTGTCCTCACGGCGGTCGCAGCGGGTAAACTGAGCGAGATGCTGGTCCGCGACTCAATTAAAAAGTTCGGGGTGGAGGATGAGGTTTCGCACCGGAAGCTCATCATCCCCGGGTATGCTTCTCCCCTCTCCGGAAGGATCGAGGACGCTACCGGCTGGAAGGTGCTGGTTGGCCCCCGCGATGCTGCAGAGATCGGCGATTACCTTGTCGAGGAGTGGAAGAAAGCAAGCGGCGCCTGAATCTGTCAGACCACGGGGTAATTGTATTACTTCACCAGTACCGCTGCCGTGCCCTGAAAATCAAAACAGACCATTTTTATCTCAATAAAGGAATATTCTTCCGGGATTCATTTGAGAGACCCTGACCAGACAATTCCAACTTCTTCCCGGGTGGGGCACCCGGCGCAGTCTTCAAAGGAAACGGTCATTTTCGGGAAAGGTGCGATTGCTGCGATCATGAGTATTATTGTTCTCATTCTCGTCATGTTCATCCTTGCAACACCGGTACCTGCTGATGCGGCAGGAACGGTGATTCCCTCCGACGAATGCGCTAAACTTACCGTTTCTTATATCAACAACCACCTTGTGGCGCCAGGGACTGCTGCATCACTTGTCTCCATTAATGAGACAAAAGGGCTCTATGAGATAAACATCCTCTACCAGTCACAGCAGATTACCCTGCACACAACCCGGGACTGCTCGATGCTCTTTACCAGTTTTTTTGACATAATGAAGCCACGAGCCTCTGCAGCAACAACAGCAGAGCCGATCAAGTCCGCACGACCGGCTGTTGACCTTTACGTCATGTCATTCTGCCCGTACGGCACGCAGGCAGAGACCGTCATGCACCCGGTTGTCGGCCTCCTGGGAGAGGATGCAGATTTTAAGGTACGGTATATCACGGAGGTCAATGGCGAGACCATCGATTCGGTAAGCTCCCTGCACGGTCCCATAGAAGCTGAAGAGGACGCATTCCAGCTCTGTGTTCAAAAGAAGTACCCGGCAGCCTCATGGGAGTACCTGCGCCTCTTCAACGATCAGTGCTATCCACTCTGGCAGAACAGCAAAGCGCTCGCGGCCTGCCGGAAGAATGTCACGGCCACCCTGAAAATCGACCACGACGCCATGGAGGGTTGTGCGTCCGGAGCCTTTGCCATTGAACTGCTGAGGGCAGATTCAGCCGATTCGGCCAGGACCGGGGCATACTCATCACCAACGCTCCTTGTAAACGGTGTAAAATATTATGGCGCCCGTACCCCTGAGGCATACAAGCAGTTCATCTGTAACAGTTTTACAACCGCTCCTGGAGGGTGCAGCACGGTACTCTCTTCTGCACCGGCCACCGCTTCTGCCGGTGCATGTGGATAACGGTTGAAGTCCGTTCCACGGATCTCCATTTTTTGCAACCAGATAGCCGGGAGGCAGAAAAACGAGGGTGCCGGGCAAAAGGCTGTCGCCATTTCTGGCGGCAGCCGTATAACGCCTATTTTTGCCTGACAACTCCCGTGCCCCCACCGCAGAATATTTCACTCATATTTCCCAATGGTAAATCTATAAAGGGACACCATCTATGCGAACCGTAACATTTCTTCCCAGTTACCGGAAGATCGAAGTAGTGCGCGGAACGACCATCCTGGACGCTGCCCAGCGGGCCGGCCTTTCCATGAACGTTGTCTGCGGGGGCCAGGGCAAGTGCGGCAAATGCGTGGTCTATATCCAGTCCGGCAAGACAGAATTTGACGCACAGAAATACGGCCGCTTCTTTACCCAGGAGGAACTGGCAAAAGGGGCCTGCCTTGCCTGCGAGACGCTCGTGCAGGGCGACCTGCAGGTGATGGTTCCCGAGAGCACCCTCATCCAGGAGCAGAAGATCCTCATTGAAGGAGAGGACAAACCGATCGATTTCCGCCCATCCGTAAAAAAATATTTTGTCGAACTTCATCCCCCGACATTAAGCGATCCCTCTCCAGACCTGTCACGGCTTCTCTGGGGCATCCAGAAGAGCGGGGGCCCGGAAGCGGAGAAGATGTATGTCCCCCTCGAAGTTCTCCGGGAGATTCCTTCGATCCTCCGGCACAGCGACTGGAAAGTTACTGCAACGATCGGTCTTGTTCCGGGCGGGTACCGCTGTATCGACCTGCAGGAGAATGACACTTCCGGACGGGTTTACGGCGCTGCCGTGGATCTCGGTTCAACAACGGTTGTCGTCTATCTCTGGGATCTCGTCTCCGGCAAGGTAGTCGGGGTTGCCTCGAATTACAACAAGCAGATCAGCTGTGGCGAGGATATCCTTGCGCGGGTGAATTATGCGCGGAAGAACGGGCTGACCAGGCTGCAGGCACTCGCAACCGAGAGCATCAACTCTGCCATAACATCTGCCTGCAACACGGCCGGCGTTGACCGGGACGATATTTATGAAGTGGTGGTGGCCGGCAACACGGTCATGACCCATATGCTCCTTGGAATCGATCCGGCCTACATGATCGCCGAACCGTATGTTCCGGTCGTGCGCCGGGCCCTTTCGGTTGCAGCCAGCCGGATAGGAATTGCCTGCAACCCGAACGGTGGCCTCTTTGCATTCCCGGCAGTCAGTGACTTCATCGGTGGCGACATCATTGCCGACATCATTGCCTGTGGCATGGCAGAACGCGATGAGATCTCGCTTCTGATCGATATCGGGACCAACTTTGAAGTGGTTCTTGGAAACCGGGAATGGATGTTCTCGTGCGCCGGCGCTGCCGGTCCGGCGCTGGAAGGCGGCGAAGTGCTCTTCGGAATGCGGGCAAACCCCGGGGCAATCGAGAAGATAACGATCGATTCCGGCACACTCACCCCGAACTTTTCCACCATCAACAACATCAAACCCCGGGGCATTTGCGGTTCCGGCCTCATTGACCTTCTTGCTGAGCTTCTCGAGACGTGTGTTATCGACCGGACCGGCCGTATCAATACAGAAATTGACAACCCGCGGATCCGGAAGATCAACCACTTCCCGGAGTTTGTCATTGCCTGGGCAAAGGAGACCGATATTAAAAAAGACATTGTCATCACGGAAAATGACATCAAGAACCTGATCATGAGTAAGGCATCCATTCATGCCGCCTGCGTCACGCTCATGAAAGAGGCTGGGATCTCGCGTCACGAGATATCTACCATCTATTTTGCCGGCGCATTTGGCAATTACCTGGACAAGAAGAATGCAACAACCATCGGCCTCATCCCGGAGATCGATATCAACCAGATCCGTAACCTCGGCAACGGGGCGGTTGTCGGGGCAAATATCGCCCTTGTCAACCGCAGGGTGCGTAAGCAGCTTGACGAGATAGCACATAAGATCGGTTACATAGAACTCAATGCCGAGAACGCATTCATGGATGAATATACGTCCAGTTCGTTCCTGCCGCATACGGATCTCACCCTCTTCCCTGACGTCCAGAAGATGCTTGAGACCTGCCGGCTCAGGAAGGGGTGATCCTCATGGCTAAGATGATTCCCTCACCCAATTCGCTTGCAACAGGAATAGGGGGCCTTCCTCACACGGATCCCGTGCAGGCCTGTAACGATGTTCTCACGATCTTTCCGGAATTTCCCTACATACCGACCCTCCCGAACCGAGCCCTGCTCGAAGGGATCGTCTTCAATGACTCAGAGCAGCTTCCGGGAAGAGTGATCCGGGAAGACCGGCTCCTTTTCGACAGCACCCGGGACCAGACCGCTGCAATGGAAAAAGTGTACATGGATTTTGTTGAAGCTGACTTCTCTTCCTATGGCCTTCATAAGGAATATGCATCTGCCTTCATCGAGATGATGGGCCGCAAGCTCCCATCAGCACAGGTGCTCAAGTGCCAGGTGACCGGCCCGGTCACCTTTGGCATGCAGGTGGTAGATGCAAACAAGCGCCCCATCTATTACGATACGCAGCTTGCCGATGTCCTCTCCAAGATGATCGCGCTCAAAGCACGATGGTGTGAGGAGGAGATGCGGAAAAATACCGGCGTCACCGAGACGCTCGTTGTCCTCAATGAGCCCTATCTTGCATCGCTGGGATCATCAGTAGTGCCCGTGGATAAGGAGACCGTCCGGTCCGGCTGGGTGGATATCGCATCCATGGTCCAGGGGGGTCTCGGAGTCCATTGCTGTTCCAACACGGACTGGGAATTTGTTGTCAGCCTCGACCCCGCGGTCATCTCCCTGGACGCCTATGCAACGGCAACGGAGTTCCTTCTCTATGCCGATACGCTCGTCTCCTACATGGAGCGCGGCGGCGTCATCGCATGGGGCATTGTTCCGGCAGAGCACAAGGTCTTTGCAACGGAAACGGTCGATTCCCTGTATGACAGATATCTCGCAATCCGGACCCAGCTGTGCACCCGGATGCCGGAGAAACTCTTTGATGCCCAGTCACTCATCACCCCCAGTTGCGGGATCC
>DUHF01000064.1:1321-5933 GCA_013331015.1 Methanoregula sp. | reverse complement strand
CGCAGGTGATCTTCGATGCCCTTGCGATGGGCCGTGACTGGCTTTCCGTCCAGGAGTTCAACCAGATGGCGGGTCGTGCGGGCCGGCCGGATTTCCATGACCTTGGCCGGGTCGTGATCCTTGCCGAGCCCGGCGGGAGTTATTCGCGGGAGAACCCGGGAACCGAGGAGGAGATCGCGATCCGGCTCCTCAAGGGCCAGATGGAGGAGGTATCGCCGGTCCATGACTTTGAGGCAAGCTCGGAAGAGTACGTGGCAAACGCGGTTGCCTGCGATGGGGAAGAAGCGGAGATCAACCGTATCACCGGTATGATGGTCGGGAGCATGGAGCCGGTGCTTTCCGATCTCATTGCTCACCAGCTTGTGGAGAAGAAAGGCACGAAGCTTGTCATGAGCCCGCTTGCAAAAGTGATGGCCGAGCACTTCATCGGGATGGAGCGGCTCCTTGAGATCGTCCGTCTGACGAAAGTGATGAAGGACCCCGTAGATATCATCGCAGAACTCGAGAGCGAGGATGTGCACCGGGACAAAAAGGATCCAAAAGCAACGGGGAGCAAGCCGGGCGCGTCCTTAAAGGAGCCGGAAAAAGGCAGCGGGCAGAAGCAGGGCAGGAAGCGGAAACGGTAAAGACCGGTTGTGCGTGATCCTCCCGTGATGAAAAAACCCGTAAATCCTTTCAAAATCCTCTAAAATACACTTTATTTACAAATCAGAATTAATATATTGGATTTCCCGGGAACAATGCTTTTATGCGATAATTGGATCCACTAATGATCATGGAAGCCGTGGAAGACCAGGATATCCAGGTAAGGCGCGATCTCGCCAACCTGACCCGGGCCCTCAAAAAGGACGATCTCAACCCGGACGTTATGTTTGCCGGGTCACGGGGAATCCGGTCCTGTACGCCGCAGATTGGGACGACATCGAAGTCGAGCGTCTCGGTGAGCGAGCGCTTAAAACGGGTCCGGGTGCCAGTGGATTAGGCGTTCATTCAAACGATCTTTCTCTCTTTCTTGAATTAATAGTACCTCTGTATAGCCATTCACTCTTCCATAGCGTTAGGTAATCAGCATATGGTTATCCGGTTTTTATTTACTGGAATTGGAACCGCTTTAGGCACTCAAATGGATTAATTTTTATATTGAGAATTTAAAAAATCTCTTTTACATGGATGCGCATTCACGTTTTTTTCCAATCGGCATTATCCTCATTTTCCTTCTTGCTCCTGCATCTGCGATGAGCTTCACATGGACGCAGGCAACAGAGCATGCTGCGTTCTCACCCCGCGTTTTTTTCTCTGTGGCGGAATTTGACAATAAGATCTGGGTAATAGGTGGGCTGAACCAGGACGGATCTGAAAAATTCTATAATGATGTCTGGTATTCAACCGATGGAATTTCCTGGGACCTTGCAACCGGATCTCCAGGATTCACCCCGCGGTATGGCCACACGGCCGTTGTTCATGATGAGAGGATCTGGGTAATCGGAGGTTACGATAAAAGTCACAATTTAAAAAATGATATCTGGTCAAGTAAAGATGGGAAAACGTGGGAACAGGCAACTCCACATGCTGCATTCCGGCCAAGATTGCTTCACACCTCGGTCGTCTATAATGATAAAATGTGGGTGATCGGCGGCGAGATTGCTGAACGCCCCTGGGTTTATACCAACGACATCTGGTACTCTACCAATGGAATTACCTGGCATCAGGCAACTCCTTCGGCAGCGTTCACTCCTAGGATAGGTCATGCCTCGGTGGTTGCCGATGACAGGATGTGGGTG
This sequence comes from Methanoregula sp., assembly GCA_013331015.1. Classification (GTDB taxonomy): domain Archaea; phylum Halobacteriota; class Methanomicrobia; order Methanomicrobiales; family Methanospirillaceae; genus Methanoregula; species Methanoregula sp11803u. The sequence goes on along the minus strand of DUHF01000064.1, from coordinate 4,152 downwards.
ATCGGCGGGGTTGGAGATGCATATGGAAAAATCCGTTTTAATGATTCATGGTATTCAACCGATGGCGTCACATGGGTTTCGATGAAAGAACCTGCGGATTTCTCAAAACGTTATTATTTGGCCGCTGCCGCAACCGAAGAATTACGATGGATTAGCGGCGGATTTGATGAGACCAAATCCCTGGGTGATGTATGGGTTTCATCCGACAGCAAATCATGGGTTCTGGCCCCGTCAGACGTTCTTTTCCCACCCCGATATGGGCATGCATCAATCATTTTCAATAACCGGCTCTGGGTAATCGGGGGACAAAATTTTAAGGGAGCGTATTTCAACGATGTCTGGCACACTTCTGTCATCGAGAGCTCATTTCCGCATTCGAAACTGACCATTTACAAGACTGTTGAACCCTGGTCGATAAAACAGGGGACGGACACCGAAGTTACTATCACGTACACCAATGCCGGCAGCGCCCTTCTTCACGATATCGAAATCGTGGATACCCTCCCTGAGGATTTCATCCTCCTATCCGGAGAAACCGGCCTTTCTGTCCCCCAGTCCCTGGTGCCGAATGAGAGCCGCATTCTCGTTTATACGATACGCGCCACGAAACCGGGCACGTTCACCTTCCCAAAGACGTCTGCCCTTTATGCCGGTGAGGGCGGCAACTACTACAAGGGAACCTCGAATGCTGCTGTCGTGATGGTCCTTGCCCCTCTTATCCCTGATGAGGAACCCCTTTACGATGAACCGGAATCGTTCTTCGATGGGTTGTGGCGGGAGATGATTGCGCTCTTCTCCCAGTAGAGTAAAAAACCGAATTGTGAGGTGGACTTTACCCATATTCTGAAAAACCGAGGGATGTGCCCTGCTATGGCAGCGCCCGGCACACCCAGATGTCATAGATCGGGTCGGCAGGATTTTCTTTGATCTCGATTCTCCGGCCCAGGTCTTCACCCCAGGATCTGATCAGGTTTGCCTCAGGCTCTGTCCCGACGGTGATGAGGGTCTCTTTGGTCACCGCGAAGAGTTCGCCCACGATCTGCTGCCACATGTCCGCTGAGAAGGAGTTGATCTCGCCCATCATGATCCCGATGCCCTTTGGGACGGGATCGATGTAGTGGGAGGTCTTCATGGCATCGAGCCACATCGTCTCTTCCGGCAGGAGCCGGCCGGTGGCAAGACCAAGGGAGAGGAGCGTCTCGTCATTGTCATACGAGAGCGGAGTAAAGCCGAGGTCCCGCAATACGAGTGAGCCGACACCGGAGCCGCAGCAGGCATCGATGCAGGTCTCCCCCGCCCCCTCCTTCCAGAAGCCGCTGATGAGGCCGGTGAGGATTCCCCGTCGCTTGGGATTGAGGTCCTCGATGGATGGCGGCACTTCGGTTTTGAGAGCAAGGCTGAAATATTCCCGGACTGCAGCAGCCCACTCCGGCCGGTCTACCTGGTAGATCTCGCCGCTGACCTTCTCGAACTTCTCGATGAGGGCAGCTGTCGGGTTCCGGCAGAGGAAGGATCCGGCAACCCAGCCGTTCCCGTTGTTGAACGCAAGCGCGAGGGGGTCTTCCTTCTCGTCTACCAGGAGGCGGCCCTCGTCTGCTGCGGCAAGTGCAAGCGTGGTATTGTACCGCGGATCGGGGAGCATTGCAAACTGCGGTTCCACAAAGACAATATCTTCCGTTTCAAGAATTTCTGCTGCTTTCATGATCCACGCTCGATCCGGAGGCCGTGCGGTGCCTCGATGGTCCCGTCAACCTTTGCCTCCTCGTGGAGGACAATGGATTTGGCTTTCACGTTGCCAAGGATGTGGGCGCCTTTCCTGATGTAGACGGTTGAGCCGCTCTCCACGTTCCCGTGCACCGTAACGCCGCTGACCACCGCGATCTGGTTCTTTGCCCGGAGGCTGCCGAAGATGACGCTGTCCGCCTGCACATCGATCGATCCCGCCCGGATGTTACCGTGCAACCGGCAGTTCTTCCCGATCTTCATGGTCGAGGGGACAGAAAAGAGCTTCATGTTCAGCTTCGAACGTGCCGGGATCATGAGGGGGATCTCGGGTTTGCCCGCATCTTCCGAGAAAAGGTCGTCGATGATCCGGTCGAGTTCCTTCTCGTTCTCGATGTGGAGGAGGGTCATTAAGTAGATGATGATGAACATGAAGACCGGCATCGGGTTCCGGACTTCGATGTTGCCTTTGGCTTCAAATCCCTCTTTGATCTCGACCTTTTCCCCGATGTCGAGTGCCCCGTTCACGGAGAGTTTGCCGGCAATCTTCACGCCCTCGCCGATATAGGCGTCCTCTTTTGCGATCACATCGCTCCCGATCTCGCACCAGTTCCCGATCCGGGCATCGCCGTTTGCCCAGACATACTCGCGGATCTTCGAGGATTCGCCCACGTATACGTCCGCGCCCCGGAGCCCGTAATCGATCTGGCAGAACTCGCCGACAACGATGTTCCGGTCGGTTTTTATGCTGTGCTCCTGCAGTTCCGTCCCGTCGGGGAGGAGGCAGTGTTTATGCCAGTTTTTGATGGATCGTTCTTTCATCTGGTACCCTGTTCCCCCGCCTTCAGGCGCCAAACTTGTGCGATTTGTTGATGAGATCGAGCGCTATTGGCAGCAGGTCAACGCCCCGGATCCGGCAAAGCCCGCCTTTGGCGCAACTGCATTCATCGTACCGGACAACGTCGTCCATCCGGACACCCTCTCCCCGGATCAGGACCGGGACCGGATCGGCGGAATGGTCCTTGATGCAGCACGGCGTCGAGTGGTCGCCCGTGATGATGATGATGGTGTCATCCAGCCCGAGCAGGGGTTCGAGGAGCGGATCGATC
>DUHF01000064.1:0-1231 GCA_013331015.1 Methanoregula sp. | reverse complement strand
GATCCGGTGGCACCGGGGACCTCGATGTGCGGGAGACTGACCGCCCTGCCGATCCCCGTTATGAGGCTTGCTGCCGAGATGACGGACCCGGTAAGACCGTACTTTGCAGTGAAGGGTTCGAAGGTTCCCATCTCACCGGCGCCCCGCATCAGGACGACATTGGCCGGGGGCAGTCCCTGTGCGAGCCGATCCCGGTTTGTCGGGTGGTCGAAGAGGATCTTTGTGGACTGCTTCACGAACTCGTTGCAGACCGCCGCAGTCCTGTCCTCCTTCTCCCCCGTTCGGAGTGCCTTGACCGTGAGCGGGGCAACCCCGTCCTTCTTCGGGTCGTTTGACGAGACGCAGTGAGAGAGTTCTTCGCCTTTCAGGGCAAGGGCTGCCCGGTGGCCGGCGCCGGACCGGTAGATGAATTCAACGCCGAACTTCGAGAGGTCAACGCCGTCCTGTATTGCCTGCGAGAGCGCACCGGTGTCGTGGATCCTGCCAGCCCGGCGGTCGGTGACCAGGCCCTTTGCGTCAATGGTCGCGTAGTTGCAGCGGAACCCGATCATACCGGGCTCCATGTGGATGCCCGTGCCTTCGCATTCGAGCGGCCCCCGGCCGGTATAGTACTTATAGGGGTCATAGCCGAGAAGGGCAAGGTGGGCGGTATCGGATCCCGGGCGGACACCGGGAGCGATGGTGTCCATGATCCCGCAGATCCCTTCCGCAGCGAGTTTGTCGAGGACGGGCTTTTTTGCCGCCGCGAGCGGTGTTGTGCCCCCAAGCGCCGGGCAGGGGCGATCGGAGACTCCGTCAAGAACGAGAAGAAGGATCTTACATGCGGTCATTGGTATGGAATGGTTGGGCGGCGGGGGTAATATGGTTTCTTGATATCGCCAAAGGATCTCTGCCAAAGCTGCAAATCTTCCCATCGCACACCAACTCCCGGCAAAAAAATTTCAATCGCCCCCCGCCCCCCGCTCAAAAATTTTCAATCGACCCCTGCGTGATCGGCTGCATTGCTCACGCCGGAGGTGCGCGAAAATTGTCGGTTGTACACCCATTTTGTCGGATAATTATCCGATAATCGGCAGCGTTACTGACAACCGATTGCCGCGATTAAAAAAAGTTCAGCAGGGTCCGGCAACGCCGCCCCTGCTCATGCATCCTGATTCCGGTCCGGCACCATGGCCGAAAGCACAAGCGGGACTGCGGAAAGCAGGAGCCCTGCTGCCATCGTGAGGTGGAA
>DUHF01000167.1 GCA_013331015.1 Methanoregula sp. | reverse complement strand
AATAACTGCATTGGACATCGTTTGTATATCCGGGCCCGGTGTACGGAGCAAAAAGGAGAAAGGATCCCCCCTGCCCAACAGAGAGGATGGCACTGCCTCCGCATCCCCGGGTAAAAAGAAATAAATTGCTGGTTATCGACCACTAACCAGCGGCGATGATGAAAGTTACCCCATCTAATTTTGTGGGGAGTAACTATGTATTTTTAGGGCTCAAATTGAGCCCGGATTCCCTACCCATTTTCTTGTTCCGACAATGTTTTTTAAAAAAAGAGGACCGTATTTCGTTCTAACGCGATCGCAACATATGCGCGGGATTAAACGGGGATAATCTTCCGGACCGCCCACCCTGGAGTCCCGCCCACCACCCCGAGGGCGGGAACCATCAGGTCCGGTTGACCGGATATCGGTCGGTCATGTTCACTCATCTGCGTTCCGCTCGCTTGCGCTCACTGCACTCCGATTCGCTTCACATCACCTCCCTTGCTTTTTCCCGATCGGCTTCCGGTTGAGATGCAGTACGCCCCTGGCTTGTCGCGCTGCTCCTGCGCCAGCGGCTGCCATCGCCCGCTCCTCACATACCGCTACGCGGAATGTTCGTCGCTGTTGATCGTACTCATGCGGTACGCTCAGTGACTCGTCCGCGCGACGCATCAGGGGCTCGGACTCACCGCTGATGCGGCTCGTTACCTTCGCGCCCTGAAGCGGCGCTCCCTCGGGCCGCTGGGCCGGGTCAGGATAGCCTCCCTGATGGGAGGACGGGCTTCTTGTACTGGCGGGAGACAAAGCGACGGTTACAGGGCGAATCAGCGACCTGTCGATCGCTTTGTCGGGTGGGTACAACCGATACAAATCACATTTTCCGATCAACCGGAACCGGGCCCCGGTCCGGGTGGGAGGATGCGAGCCGGAACACGGCGACCTTCGCCGTGTCGCGCGAGCATCGGGTGGGTCAGGGAAGATCAGAGCGGCTCAACAGGAAAGGCACACGGCAGCATTCCGGGCGGGTCATGGCTACACGGCGCGGTTACAGGGCGCATCAGCGACCTGTCGCGCTGTGTGCCTGGGTGGGCCAGCATGAACAAAAAAGATAATGCCGGACTACGAATATTAGACCAACCCGGCAGGGCTCTTGAGGAGTCATGGTGTCCCTGTCCGGGCCACCGTTTACCCGCAACGAAAAAGGATTTTTTTCTTCATCCGGTGCAGCCACCATTCCGCATATTTCAACAGTCCCCAGATGGTTATCCGGTTTCTTTTATGCTGCCGTATCTCTTTCATGCGTAGCATGCTGCCCCCTCAGTACTCCGATGGCAGCATAAGCACGCCATCGATAAGGTACATCTTCCAGGTTCCGACCGGGAAATCCGTGTACTCGTAATTTTGCTCGTAGATTACCGGTGTATCACAATCTTCCCGGCAGGTAAGGATCGCTTTTCTGTCCTCATCGACAACGAGCGCCCACAGCTGGAACGGCATTTCTTTGACTTTCGGGTGATGCCCGAAGACTGCGCCGATATCGGAGAGCAGCCAGTGTGCCTCCGCACGGTCGGCCAGGTGCCCGATCCCGTCCGTGTGCATCAGACCGGTGAACGGGTCGCGGATGTACCGGGAAGTCCCGGTAAAATGGGAGAGGGAGGATTTTAGATCCAATGCTGCGATCATCGCTCCCGCCCCTGTGCCTCTGCGGGGATCCCGCTCGGCAGCGGATCGCAGACCCATGCGATCATATCCTGCCGCTGCCGTTCTGCGATAAGGTTGTCGAGCCCTTCCCGCTCGGCCCGGGCTTTCCATGAAGCGATGATCTCATCGTGCCTGCTGCGGAGATCCTGCGCATCTGCCTGATCCAGAAAAGCCCGCTGCTCCTTCTCGTGTATCGTGATCTCGATGCGTTCGAGTTCTTCGAGGACCTTTACCGGCATAGCATCAAAAATAGTGTTCATGCCGTCACCCCTTCCGCCGCATCGGTCCCGGTGGCGCTGGCAGGGACCGGGGCCGGAGCCCCGATCATAAAATCCGCTGCCTTTTCTGCCCGGCCTGCTGCATACATCACGAGATCGGCATCTGCCTTGATCGCCGTTGCCCAGTTCTGGAGATAGGCTGCCTGATTCTGGACAATCGCCGATGAATCGATACCGGTGAGAGCTGCCAGGTAAGCGCTCCCGATCTCGGCGACCAGTTCCTCGCGCCCGTAGGTGTCGGAACCAAAGCAGACCGGATCGGTCCGTTTGAACCGGTCGAGCCGTGGCCCGGTGGAGTGAACGCATTCATGAAACATCGTGGCGTAATAGTGCTCCGAGGTTCTGAACTGGCAGATATCCGGGATAGTGATAATATCCATCTGCGGGAGGAATGCGGCCCGGTCTCCTGCCGTGATTTTTATTGAGTGTCGGTCTGTGTAGTCGTGAACGACTGCATCACATCCGAGCAGGTGGAGATTCTCCTTCACATCGGGGAGTTTGTACCCCTGCTCTATGTAATCGGTCTGTGCTACGTTGAAGACAACGAAGGCTTTCAGAAACCGGATCTGTTTTTTGTTCTCCGTTTCCTTGCCGTTCTTATCGGTCTTCGTCTCGGTCTTTACGGTCCGCCCTGCGTAGATAATCCCGTAGCCGTGCTCTCCCTTCTGGACCTGTAACCCTGCGGCGAGATACTGCCGGTAGGTTGCCCAAAAAGGAAGAGGATAGGGACTGAGCCCGAGAATTAACCGGTTAAGCCCGGTGTATGCCCTGCTGCTGAAAAGATTTCGCGGGCCGTTTTCGGTCCACGGTTTCAACCAGGGGATTTTTCCTTCGGAGAGCGCTTTTATGATCCGCTCGTTGATCTGCGCTTTTACATCAGCGGCTTTCATGCGTGCACCCCGGCGGGCTGGGAGGCTGTGGTCACGGGCTGCATGCTTGAAACGTTCGCGTATTTTCGCTCACCCCGGAGCATGCCTTTTACCTGCGCGAGCGGGGAGACATACTGCACATCGTTGATCGTGATCATCACCGCTTTACCGGACCGGGTGATCCATGCCTTCCCGACCGGTGCCGCTTCCGAGTTTTTCATTACATCAGATATGTCAAAGACCGGTGCGGGCCAGTGGTCTTCGAGCCTTCGGACTTCCCCGGCTGGGATAACTGCCTGCATGGTCTTGACATCGATACGGACCGAGCCGTTATAGAGGCGCGCGGCCCCTATGTGCTCGAACTTTACATCTGTGTTTTTTGTTGGAGTCATGGTGTTTTTCACCATACATTCTTAGACGTTAGCGCTTATATGTCTCCGCCGTGCGCAGTGTGAAAGTGAAAGCGCTGCATTGCCCGATTTACGAAATAACGTTTTTGCGTAGAATTTTGTTTACGCTTGGCCCGCCCAGGCACACAGCGCGACAGGTCGCTGATGCGCCCCGTAACCGCGCCGTGTAGCCATGACCCGCCCACGCTGCAGGAAATTTTTACGTTGTCCTGTTGGCATGCGATCGCCAGAGCAGGACCCGCCCGACAAAGCGAGCGACCGTCCGCTGATGCGTCCGGTAACCGTCGCTTTGTCTTCCCCCCCGTACACCGATCCCGTGCCCCCATCAGGGGGCTATCCTGTCCCGGCCCAGCGGCCCGAGGGAGCACCGCTTCAGGGTGCGAAGGTAACGAACCGCATCAGCGGTGAGTCCGAGCCCCTGATGCGTCGTGCGGACGAGTCACTGAGCGTTATACAGATTCAGAAAGATAAGTATCGAGTCCGTTGTGAGAAGTGACTGATGCCACCGAATTAACAAGCGAAATAGATAATTTTTCGACAAATGTTAAGAAGTGTTTAGAGTATAGAATTATATTGAGATGGCAGAAATTCAAGAGAATTTTGGAATCGTTTTAATGATAGATGCCTTGGGGATTTCTGGTTTCACAAATAAGCAATGTATTCAATTTTTAGAGAAGAGAGCTACCCTAAACACTACTATACAATTGATAAAAGGAATGTATGAATTTGTCTTTGGGGAAGTCTATACTGAAAAAATTCAGATATCCGAATTTGGAGATACAATAATTATTTGTTGGCAACACGATGAAAAAAATTGTAAATATTTCAAATTGTACGAAGTAGTCAGCAGAACAAATCATATAATAAAATGGGGCATTGAGAATGGGATTTTATTCAGAGGGTGCATTTCAGTTGGAGATTATATTTTTGAAAAAAATGATTTAGGGACTACCGTACTTGGCCCGGCAATATTTGATGCTCATGAATGGTATGAATCCGCTAATTGGTTTGGGGTAATTTTCTCTCCAAAATCAAAATTGTGGGTAGATTCTGTGATCGAAGAAGAAAAACGAAAACCGAGATATAATTCAAGCGAAATATCTTTGAAAAACCTTGAAAAAGAATTAGTTCTCTATGACGTGCCATTATCCCACAGTTCGACGGGTGAAAATACTAAAAAGTTTTTAAGTATTGCATGGCCGGTTAAATATTTTTCTTCTACAGATAAACAACAAGACACGCCTAGGGATGCATTATTAAAAGATTTAATTAAAATTCCACAACCTGAAATCGCAAAACCGAAATTTCAGCATAGTTTAGATTTTTTTGACTGGTTTAGTGAAAACCATCCTTACCAAAAAGAGAAGTAAGTTAAAAGTTATGATGACGAGCGTTTTACTAAATCCAACACATTTTTTACCAAATTCTTTAGGATGGTTGAATGATATCCGCACATTTTTGTACTGTTGTCGCCTTCAAAACATACAAAGCGACAAACATTCCGCGAAGCGGTATGTGAGGAGCGGGCGGGAGCAGCCGCTGGCGCCGGAGCAGCGCGACAAGCCAGGGGCGTACTACATCTCAACAGGACAACTCCGGAAAAGCAAGGGAGGTGATGTGAAGCGAGCCGGAGCCGAAGCGAGGACGAGTGAACATGACCGACCGATCTTCATGAACCACAAAACAAGTTCCCGTTGGGGAAGCCCACGCGGCGAGGGGCGGAGCCCCGTTGAGTGTAACCTCCTCCGTAAATTTTCTCGCTGTATTTGTCACACGCTTGAACCGCCGCCCGCGTCGCACGCTTCGCACAGCTTCGCCGTGCTCGCCCCCGCTCCGCGACCGGCTCCCCTTATTCCAGGCTAAAACCCTGTTTTTTAGACATCCCCGGAAAAAACGACCCTCATATTCGCATTCCGGCAACCTTTTCGGGGTCCGGATGGGATAAATTAAGGGGCGAAAATAGCATCGATTTAAGGGCCTTTGGCGGGCTTTAGGAGAGATGGAATTCTGCCGTATTTTGGCAAACAGAGCGATAATTAAGCGTATTTTTCACAAGTGCCGAAACGGACGGTTTTACGGGGTTTTCTAGATGAGGGTATGACAAACGGAGCCCGAATTGGGCTTATTTTCCCTCAGGGTTCTTACCTCCTGATTATAGGCATCTCCGACGAAGGATAAATGAGGGTTATATCCCCATCCCCGCAATAATCCCGACCACCTGCTGAGCTGTCACCGGGTCCACCACCCGGGCCAGCACGAGACCGGCCATCATCACGAACAAGGTCCAGAATACTTTTTTGACCTGCTCGTTCTTCCCGAACATATTAATCACCGCATCCGTGTCCGCCTTCATTGCCCACTGCATCAGCTTAGGCAGGAACACAAACAGCGGCAGGAACAGAACCGCAGCGCTGATGAATGCCAGGGAGATCTCCGCCCGGTCTGCAAGGAAGATCCCGACCGGGACCGCAAACACACCGGCCAGCACAGCCGCCATGCCGACCTCCCCAAACCAGAAGTAATGTTTTTTCTGCGTGTAGTTCACTCGTTCCGCATCTGTCAGCGCAGAAAAATCAAAGATGCCGAACGTGTTCAGCATCCCGTACCAAACCGCGTGCGTTTCTTCCGGGTCCGAAACGAGACCAAGAAACAGCACCGCGACCGGTACGATGAGAAGCAGAAGGGGAAGATGTGCCAGGACAAAAACAATCCCGAGCAGGACCCCGGTCCCGCAGATGGCGGCCCGGGTTTGCAGCTCATTCTCGAACATCGGTACTCTCCGCAATCCGGATCTCAAACACCGGGCTCGTGTATCCGCCATTCTCCGGGCTGAAGTCCCGGACCCGCCCCATCTGAGCAAACTTGCGCCGACCGGTCCGGATCTGGACCGTGTGGATACCTGGCGATCGCGGGTAAACACGGCGACCATCGATGTCATGCATCTCCTCATAGGGAGGAATATCGAACCAGTCCGGCCAGAACCGGACTCCTCGCGGGATATCCGTACCCCGGCGCAGGTCCTGCAACCGCATGGGCGCGAGGTTGTCGTAAATCACATCGATGATCAGGTTCTCATCGCCCTGCTCCGGGTGCAGGTCCAGTTCGTAGAAGATAGGATTGCGCCGCACTTCATCCCGGGTGAGCGGCTTGTCTACGGTGAGCGGTTCAAGCCCGCCGAATTTGCCCCGGTACAGACCGGTCACGGTTGCAACCGGCTGTGTTCTCATTTCAGTTTCCATGATAGTTCTCCTTGTGTCGTTCGTGTTCGCTCCGGAGTTTCTTGAACTCCTCAACGATCTCATCATATTTGCCGATCTTCTGATGGATGGCAAACAGCACGGGATACAGCGGGAGCACAACTCCAAGAAGAATCCCTAATGTTTCAGTGTCCATAACGGTCCTCCGCACAAAGACGAGAGGACCAAAAAGAGAGGGGACCGAAGGGTCGCCTCCCCTCCGTGTCTTATCGTCAGGCGATTCTAGGCGAGTGCCGTTACGGTGTCCGCCCAGGTCTCGACCCGGGTCCGGATGGCTTCATCCGAGTAGGACGTGAGGGTGACTCGTCCACGGCTGAAGTTCACCATGTACAGTTCGCCGTTCGGGTCGTGGCACTTGAGCGTCGCGCTGAACGCTTCGTTGTCAGTGTCACGAACGGGAGTGCCGCCGTGAGCGGTCGAGAGGGCCGTGTTTGCGAGAATCGCAGTGGCCCCTGCATTGAACCCGGCGATAGTGCTGAACTTGTCCGACAGGTTGCCGACAATCTTTGCATCGGTATCCTGGTAGATAACCTTCACCGTGTACCCTTCCTTGGTCTTTTCAACCGGGTCATGGGTCACCCCGGCGGACATATACAATACGCATGCAAACGGGTTGTCGGTGATGACCGACTGGACGATTGAATTGAACGTCGCAACGTCTGCGATTGGTTCCGCGAGTTCGCGGATTGCGCTCTTGGTCTGTGAGTTCTGTACGAAATCTGCCATACTTTTTTCTCCAGCCCCGGGCCCGTGGGCTATATTCTCATATTACTCACAGTGATATAAGCGTGACTTGATGATGAGTGTGGGTGATTGTTGAGAGGAGTTAAGCGGGGGTGAACGGACGATTACCGGTTATGTACAATACACCAGCCGGTATATCCGTGGAGCAATGTCTCATATGTCTCATTAATGTCCCATTCTAATCTCATTTATCCTGATTTCTCGTGGTCCCTTAGGCCCTTATGTGACCATTTTTCCGGGAATAATATGGTGCATGTCTCATATGTCCCATAAATGTCCCATATTATTTTTCCTGATCTTCAATCTTTCATGACGTAAAATCTTCTCTGACCGGTTCTTTGTTTTTTACCCGGGAAAGTACATAATGAGCTCCGCGTCTCTCTCCGACACGAATCAGAAGACCGGCGTTTACAAGATCTTCGAGATCACGGCTCGTCGTTTTCCGGGTTGCGCCGGTAAGATTCTGACATTCAGTATTTGAAATCCTGGCATTGCTTTTAACAAAGACAATGATCTTCTTCTGTCGTTCATTGAGTCCCAGTCCCGCTATAATCGAGTCTGTAAGCCAGTCCCGCCAGATCGTAACAACAAACTCACCGCCACTTTGGGCAAAATCCGGTTCCGGCAGGCCGACAGCCTTACACCCGTCAATCATCTGGAGCGTCCCGTACCCGATTGTTTCGATATAATGAGCGAGGAATAACACCCGCGCAATACGGAGATTGCGGGGACGGGAGTTATGCTGAACTTTCAGGTTTTCAAAGGTAAGGTCCCGTGGAAGCTCGCCGGGATTCCTGACCTCAACGCGATCGGAAAAAACATACACCTGAACACTTGCCTGGGATGAATAATCCCGGTGAGCGATGGCATTGACAATGGCTTCATTGATTACCTCTTTTGGAATCTCATATTCCGTGTCACTGACAGGAGTTGTATCACGGGGCGGGACACGACGATAGAGTTTTGACATGACAAAATCGGTTGCTTGATCAACTTGATCAAATACAGATCCTGTAAACACCTGATGAGAAGGAATCGGTTTTGCGATTACGGTTCCATGAAAGTGTAGGCATTTTATCTCGGCAGATGGCAAAAATTTTTGAGGAGTAAGCCCAAAGAGGAGAATTGCTGCATTGTTGGGTTTTGTCCCTTCCATAAGTTCGAGTTTCTCCAGAACACGTTCGGTCGGGGTACCAATCGTTAAGGGGTATTTCCTTTCTTTTCTTGCCACCGGAATAAACCAGGCAATTTTTTCATCGGAGATATCTTTTAACGTCGCTCCGGTGCAGGGATATTCATCGAAGGGAGTACTGGGGATTATTTTCTTGTCGCACAGAAATTGAACTAATGCATTCAACAATTCCTTTTTCAAACCCTCTCTGTTGATGAAACGTCGTCGCACAACATGAGGTGTTGCCCTATTGATAAGATTCTGCATCTTCGGATGACGTTTAATCTCATCTTTCCCCTTCACAAGAATTAACCTGTATTTGCTTTTCTCCGTTGCACGGTCAAACTCAAGTTCTGTAGGAGAAATGCCCCGTTCGTTCTCAGAACCGTATTCATTACCAAAAATTCCCAGGTATATCGTGCATGCATCGACTTCATTCAGATACAATTCATCCGGTTTACGATCAAGTGCAGGAAGATCTTCGAAAAGAAATGTTTCAAAGTAACGCTTGAGCAGCGGATCCGCTCTTATGTAATCACGGACCGCCACCCTCTCCGCTTTCAATTCCTTTTGCACACCGCTGACAAATATGCGGATTGTTGCCATTGTCCGGCTTGTGGTTGTTATCATGGTCATAATCGTGATTGTTACAATCCTACCGGGAGATCTTGTTCAAAAATTTTGTATCGTTCATTCAAGAGCACCTTTAGGATAACCGTGAATTTGTCGTGGTTATGTGAATATTATCGTCTTACCTATAAATCGATAGTATATCCGGTGCGAAGCGAAAGTATCCACCGCATCGAGCACGTACTGGTGAGTGTAGTGCTCGGTGCTCTCGTGCGAGAGCTAACGGAATAGTTATCCCCCGCCTCCCGGTGGAGATACCGATGCAAGCCGCTGCGTCTGCTGCATCGCTTCCCGCGAATAACAGGGCTCACAGAGCCGGATACCGGTCTCGCGGTCGAGATACACGGCAGGGGCCAGGTCACAGACCGAGCACCGGCCTACGCTGCTGCTGATCCGCTGCATCGATGCCAGGGGAATTGTCCCGGGCAGGGGCGGGGATTCGGTCCGCTTCTTCTGGACTGCGGCATTGTAGCAGGCTTTGCAGACCCGGCGGGCGTCCTGCTGGTCCTTCGGGCGAGCCTTCCGCTCGGCAGTAAATTTCTCAACATACAAGGCTCCCTTCCGATTGCAACAATAACAGACTGTTCGCCCCTCCGGGATCTCGAGTTTTTTGTAATCGGTTGCCTTGATGGACCGGCGTTCCGTGGGATTGCCGGCCACCGGTCGGTTTTCCGGTCCGGCAGCAGAAATACCCATACCGGCGGAGTGTTCTGCAGGTTTCCGTGAGGTAATCGAAGGCTTGGGACCTTCCGGTTCACCGTTCCGCAGCCCCGGCTCGGTTTTCGATTCCGGTATCACGGAATTTCCGGAGTCACAAGCGTATGAACATGCAGATGGACCCGCTGCTACATCCCCATTAGTGAGATCCGTTTTTCCACCGGATTCACTCTTTTGTACACTAAAAGAAGTATTTGTACAAAGTACATCAGATTCCCCGCTGGAATCAGCGGCTTTCGATCTCACGGAACCTTCCGTAATAGTGCAGCTGGACTGCCGTGATTCCGTAGGGTCATCACGGTCCGGACCTTGGCTGTCATCGAGCCAGACCGTGCCGCCTGCCATCCATATTTTGAACAATTCGTGATCGAACGTGTATGCATTCGTCCTCCGCCGGGTGGAATAACCGGTCTGCTCATCTTCCGAGACAACCGTGCGGTCAGTGTACGCGATCGCCGGGCACTTCTCCAGCAGCCCGGAATAAGTAGCACCCCGGCTCGTGTAGCCGTGGATCAGCCGGTGCAGAACCGCGTTCGACAGGCCCGTGGCCTTCTGGAGCATCGGGATCGTGAACTCGATCCAGTGCAGGGTTGAGATATCCCCGACCAGGTCCGATTCCATCTTCGTAAGTTTCGTGGTCTGCCCACCGGCCGAGCCGTTCAGCAGACTATAGAGCCGGGCTGCGCCGTCGAAATCCGCCCGGGTCGCTGTTATGCAGGGCACCCCATTCACTTCCTGCCGTTCACGCTGGAGCGAGAAGAGTAGGGTATGGGCTTTCACCAGGCCCAGCAGCATCTCCGGGTTCCGGCGGTTCGTCTGGCTCTGGAACCGGATCCGTTTTGCAAAGGGGATAACGACATGCAGCCGCTCGCGCCCGAGTGCTTCCCAGATGGACCGGCACATCAGCACATCGGGCCGCTCCTCTTCGCCGTGCTCGGGCAGGGCCTCGCTGTCCTCCAGAATCCGGGTGAGGACCCGGTTGTCCTGTTCGATCGTATCATCTATCCAGCAGGTGAGCATCCGGTTGAATACCTGGTCGTCACCGCTGCCTTCGACCTTCGCCACCCACCAGACGCACCGCTCCGGAATAGTACAGACGAACCCTTTCCGGTCCTTGTTCACGGTCCGGTACATGAAGGGTTTTCTGAATGAGGTCGTGACACCCTTGAGGATCTCGGTCATATCGTCCGAGAGGCTCGTGTCATCGAGCACGATCACGGTACCGGGCTGGAGATTGTCGATGTAGAACAGGGCCTTGTTCGACATCGAGCCGGCCAACAGGTGACGCTCGGGAACCTGCCGGATCAGGGTCGAGAAGGCGTGCGATTTTCCCTTCCCGCTCTCCCCGGATACGGAGACATGCAATCCGGTCGTGTTGAGGACCGAGCGGGATGCAAGCGACATGATCAGGCACTCGGCCACTGTTTCGTCGCCTTCGTGATCGAGCGCGAAGGTCCGGAGCATGGTCCGGATGGGGTTACCGGACCGCAGCACCAGCAGGGCCTCATCCGCGTGTTTATCCTCGGGGCCCGGTGCGGGACCCGGCAGGATCCCGGGCGGGGGGCTCTCCGGTTTGGATACGGGACGCTTCTTTCCCGGCTCATACTTCTCCCGCAATTCCTGCCACCGCTGAGTACCACCCCCGCAGGATGCGTGCTTGCATCCCGCAAAGATCGCACCGCTCCCGAACTGGATCGCAAAGGCCCCGTCCTTATGTGCGGATGAGAACGGGCACTGGTCGAGCGTGTAGAGCGTCCCGCCACTGTACGGCTTATCGGACTGCACGCCAACCCCGTGATCGGATAACCATCGGCGCAGGTCAATGCCTTTGTCTTTTGCCTTGGGCGGCTGCGTTGCCTGGGCCTCGGTCGGGAGCCGGGCGACAATTGTTGCCAATTGTTCGCAGGTCACCACACCGGGCACATCCGGGGCCGAGATAATGCGGCTCCTCCGGTGCGGACGTTCGGAAGTGCTGTCACCCTTCCGGGATACGGTCCCGTAGAGCTTCCAGATGCGGGCCGCGTTGAAGTTCGCCGTATCCACGCTCACCCGCTCGTCCGAGAAGAGCGTGTCAAGCGTCGTGAGGCACGCCTTCACGAGCGCCGTTGCAGCATCATCATTCGGCAGGTCGATGCGGTAGAGTAAGTGCGCACCGTTGCCCGAGTCCGCCCGGACCGGGTCCGGGAAGCCGAGCCCGGTGATCCACCGGGCAATCTCATCGGCTTTCGCCAGCGCCAGCCCGTGCTCTTCATCAGTGCTCGATACCCCGCTCGGTCGCAGCGGATCGATGTCGATGGGCAGCCAGCGGCGGCGCAAGATATCCGCGTCGCTCGTTGAACTGTCTTTTTTCCCGAGCCGCATCTTAATCCGGTTCGCCCTCCGTGAGAAGAGCGCGGGGTTCACTTCGTTGAGAGTGATGTAGATGCCCTGGATTGAGGAGTCAGTACCCAGAGCATCAACCTGGCGCACAAGCGCGTCAAAGTCATTGAAGTACCCGCTGTGCGTGTTCAGGTCCGCAAGCGCACGGACCTCGACGACCTGCCCCGGCCCGGCTATCCGGGCAACTGCTTCACGGAGCAGTTCATCCACAGTTCACCTTTGGGCTCTGGCCGCTGCTGGTTGTCCGGAAGAAGGAGTGGTTATTCACCGGTCTCTCCTCCGGTCTTTGCTGCCTTCTCTTTTCTACGCTTGCGCCGGAGCACACGGGGCCCTGATGTCATTATCGTGATCGTGTAGAAATGTCCGACACCCTGCCGCACATCAATACTGGCAACCGCTTCACGCTTCTCTTGGATCTGGTCCGCGATAGTTCGCGGGATAAGATAGAGCGGGATGCCTTCGATCTGCTCCGATGCGATTTCAGGAGAATCCGTTTCACCGGGCTCCACGACAGCTCGCGGAGCATCAGCACCGGTACTGGTTTCAGGCCCGGGCTTTGATGGCATATCCTTCCCCTTCGTTAACAATAGTCCAGATACCGGCCCGGACCATTCGCTGGCCGAGACCGAAAAATCCCGTCTGGGTTTCAAACGCTGCAATATCTTCGCGCGTTACCCGAAGGGGAGTGTAGTTAGAACAAGAATCATTAATCTTCCCGTACAACATTTGAGTCAGCCCCTACTGTTTTACTTGGTATTCGGTGGGTGGTTGCAGGGGCGATTTGTTTAGCGACGGTGGCCCCTGCTTTTCCTTCTTTATCCTTCACGGTTTCACCTGGCGAGTGAGTGCGTGATCTTTTCCTATGGTTTCAGATTTTTTCATACAGAACTCCTTCTGACCGGGTTTTACGGGGGAAAACGTCCTAAAATTGCAGGATTTCTGGTAAGCCCCTGGACCCGATTTGTTAAGATGGGTTTATTTGAAATTTAAGGTTTTGGTTTTAGGGGTTATACGGGCTTCAAATCGTAAACGGCGCATGTAAATCACTTTCACACTGCGCACCCATACATCTATTTATCAGCAATTATTGTGTGGATAGCGTGAAACAATGAGTACTCGAATTGCCAGGTATCGAACACGCGATTTTCGATAGAATAAGAGGGGTGGCTGTCAGGCCGCAGCAGCCCACGTTCGCACCGGGCGAGTGCATCAGCGCGAGGTCGGGGTGAAGGTGTCAATGAGCGTTCGACATGAGTACGATCAACAGCGACGAACATTCCGCGAAGCGATATGTGAGGAGCGGGCGAGAGCAGCCGCTGGCGATGGAGCGGAGCGATGAGCCAGGGGCGTCATCGTATCAACCGGACAACTCCGGAAAAGCAAGGGAGAGTCTGTGAGCGAAGCGGAATGGAGGAGAGCGGAGCGAGCCGTAGTGCAGCGGAGACGAACAGTCTCGACCGATCTTCATGTCAGCAAAACAAGATCTCGTTGGGGGAGCCCACGCGGCGAGGGGCGGAGCCCCATTGAGCGTAACATCCTCAAGAAAAAAACTCAATTTCTTTTGAACGGGTCCCGGTGTTGATCGCCGCCCGCGTCGCACGCTTCGCACAGCTTCGCCGTGTTCGCTCCCGCTCCGCGACCGGCTCCTCATATTCCAGGCTAAAACTCTGTTTTTCAGACATCCCCGGAAAAAACGCCCCTCATATTCGCATTCCGGCAGGGTTTAAGGGGTCCGTATGGGGTAAACTAAGTGGAAAAAATTGCCTCGATTTAATGGCCCTTGACAGGCTTTAGGAGAGGGGTTTTTCAGCCTTATTTTGACAAACAGAGCGTTATATGGGTTTATTTTCCACAGGAACTGAAAACAAGGATTTATCGGGGTTTTCCGGTATTGACCTGCATACCCGGGAAGGAAAAGGAGCCCTAATTGGTCGTATTTTCTCTTATATCCAGTATCAGGCATTCCATACATCCAAAGGCAATGCAGTAAAAAACAGACAAGAATAATTTACCCCGGAAGAATGGGGGATTTTTTCCCCTCCCACGTTTTTCCGGATTTACTGAGGAGGGTCAGAAGGAATAACCTTAAAATTCCCGCATAATCTTAATCGCGCAAAACTCACCGCACATCGTGCACTCAGTTTCGCCATCCGCGAGTTCCCGTGCTCGTGCAGGATCAAGCGCACAACATATCTGACCTTCCCGATCGAGAGCCGCACGCATCAGTGCGACCTTTTTGTCGTTTCCCACATTTTTGTATTTTACCGTATCACCAATATGTGCAGCAATCCGGAAGGCGATGAGACCTTCCTTGACCGATTCAGGACCGGGGAGCCCAAGATGTTCGGCGGGCGTGATATAACAGAGATAATCAGCTCCTGCCGCACTCGCAATACTTGCACCTGCACAGCCAGCGATGTGGTCATACCCTACGGCAATATCAACCGGCAGAGGCCCGGCAACAAACAGGGGAAACGGTGACTGCCGTTTCTGATACCGGACGTACGGAGCGATCCGATCGCTCCGTATATGCCCTCCCGTCCCTTCGATAATTACCTGAACCCCATTTTCATGGGCGCGATGTGCGAGCGCGACATTCTGTCGTATCTCTTCAATTTGTGCTTTATCGCGCTGGTCATGGATACACCCGCTTCGCGCAGTATTCCCCAGTGAAAGTATGATATCGTATTTTTTGCAGAGAGTGAGAACCTCAT
This sequence comes from Methanoregula sp., assembly GCA_013331015.1. GTDB lineage: Archaea > Halobacteriota > Methanomicrobia > Methanomicrobiales > Methanospirillaceae > Methanoregula > Methanoregula sp11803u. Next base: position 26,580 of record DUHF01000167.1, on the reverse strand, counting down.
CAAAGTGTTCGATGAAGGGGTTTTCGCACTGGTGTATCAGCATGAAGGCACTGGTGATCGAACCACCTTTTGAAACAACACCGAGGATCCGTTTTTTCCTCCGGAATTCCTGCAGCATGGTATGGCTCACGCAATGAATCACGCACGAACTGATACCCTGCTCTGCCTGCATCGTAAGGGTTGCCATGATGTCTTCGGCAGTCATCTCTTTTAAGCCGTTTTCCACAACCGTCTGGTATACCGGTACAGTGGTTATCGGAAGCGTTGTACTGGCCATTATTGCAGCCCTGATTGCGCTGATGTCCCCGCCCATGGAGAGATCACTTATGGTATCCGCTCCATATTGTTCGGCAATATGAGCTTTTGCGATCTCATCCTCTACGCAAACTTTACTGGTTGATGTGCCGAGATTGACATTGACTTTTGTAGAGAGTCCTTTCCCGATACCGGTAAAACGGTTGCCACGCTGCATAATGACCGCGCTTCCTTTTGCAACTCTCTCGCACAAGAGTTCCGCATCAATTCCTTCTGCCGCGGCTACTGATACCACCTGCCGGGGAATCTTCCCGAGCCGTGCCTGTTCAATAAGGGTATGCATTGTTTACTTTCTCCTGGTTGGGGTTTCTGATATATCTCTGCAATCCATGTAAAAATGGTGGAGGATGAGAAATTATTCGACTATCCAGGCACTGCATCGCGGTGAAACAGGCGATCATTTTAGTACCTCGTCCATACTCCCGCTCCGGTATCCTTCAAGGTCGAGTGTGACATAGGCAAACCCGATCGACCTAAGGGCATTTACAACATCATTCCGTATTGAGAGAATTTCCGGTAAATCCTCTTGCAGTACTTCAATCCGGGCAACGGAACCGTGCAGCCGGACCCGGAGCTGGGAAAAACCCTGAGCTGAAAGGAACGCTTCGGCCTCCTCAATCATCTTCAGTTTTTCCGGGGTGATCGCGTCGCCATACGGGATGCGGGAAGAGAGGCAGGCAGCAGAAGGTTTCTGCCAAACGGGAAGCCCGGATACCCGGGCAATCTCCCGTATATCCTGCTTGGTGATTCCGGCTTCAATGAACGGATGGCAAATCCCTTCCTCGTTCGATGCAACAAGCCCGGGCCGGTGTTCATGGGTGTCCGAGACATTGATGCCGTCTGCGATGCTCGTAAACCCCAGTTCGCCTGCCCGGTGTTTCAGGGATTGTGCCGAGATTTTTTTACAATAGTAACAGCGATCGGAAGAGTTTTTCCGGAACTCTTCATGGTCCATCTGCGGGACGGATATGATATCGAGCCCGAGATGATAATCCCCGGCAATCTTCCGGGCCTGTTCCACCGCTGCACGCGGCACGACCGGGCTGTCGAGCAGGACGCACCGGCTTCTGTCACCAAGAACCTCTTTTGCCAGTACTCCAAGGAGCGTGCTGTCCACGCCACCGGAGAACGCTACAAGCATCGATCCCCGCTCCCTGATATTCTGTATAAGCAGTCTTTGCTTCCCGATTATGTCCATGAAACACCGGATACGTGGTAAAAAGGGCAGATTATTTTGTTATGTACCGCATCATTCCGATGTTGTACCGGACGGGCCGCCGCACTGTTCGTCGCCATCACGCAGTTGCCGGCAGATCTCGCAGGTGCGCTTAACAAGATTGACCTTTTTCCCGTCCTTCAGATCTTCCGCAAGAAGTTCTATCGACCGTTTCACATCGTTCTCGAATTCGATGCGGTACCCACGTTTGCCGGACAGGTACTGGGACACGGCGGACGGAGCAATCTCGAGCATCCGCGCCGCTTCAACCTGTGCCACACCACATTTCACCAGTTCAACGGCAATCGCCGCCCGGATAGCGGGCAACACATCCCAGACAATTCTCTGACAAGGGGATTCCATCACATCACAACCTTTTTATTTTGTCAATGGTGACAATATACATTGCATTCACAATTGTGAATACGTTTCGGAACTACAAAAATATACCGTAACATCCCGCTTATCCGGAATTGTTGTGGGAGGAGTCATGGGAGAGAGACGCACCATTTACCTGGATCATGCTGCAACCACGCCGGTGAAACCTTCCGTCGCGGATGCCATGTGGCCCTACTTGAATAATCATTTTGGCAACCCGTCATCGATTTACCGCATCGCCCGTGAATCAAGGAACGCAATCGAGACCGCCCGGGCACAGGTTGCAAAGGCTCTCGGTGCAGAACCCGGCGAGATCTATTTTACATCGGGAGGAAGTGAGTCCGACAACTGGGCGATCAAAGGTATTGCCTTTGCCAACCGGAAAAAGGGAAACCATATCATAACATCAGCAATCGAGCATCATGCCATTCTCCATACGTGCCAGTATCTTGAGAGAGAGGGGTTCGCGGTCACGTACATCCCTGTCGATCAATATGGGCTTATCGATCCAGCAGACCTTGAACGTGCGATCACGGACACGACGATCCTAATCTCGATTATGTACGCCAACAATGAGATCGGTACCATCGAACCCGTTGCGGAACTTGGCGCAATTGCCCGGAAGCATAAGATTCCCTTCCACACCGATGCCGTGCAGGCAATCGGCAATGTGCCCATCGATGTGCGGACGCAGAACATCGACCTGCTCTCGCTCTCTGCCCACAAGTTCTACGGGCCAAAGGGCTGCGGGGCGCTCTACATCCGTAAGGGCGTAAAGATTGACAACCTGATCCACGGCGGGGGCCAGGAAAACCGGCGCCGGGCAGGCACCGAGAATATTGCCGCGATCGTCGGGATGGGGAAAGCAATCGAACTCGCAACGGCGGATATTGAATGGCACAATACGCATATCCGGACTCTCCGGGACCGGCTCCTGAACGGGATCCTGGTAACAATCCCCCATGCCCGTCTTAACGGGCACCCGGAGAAACGGCTGCCGGGCAACATCAACATCAGTTTCGAATTCATCGAGGGTGAATCCATGCTTCTCTGGCTCGATGATGAGGGGATCTGTGCATCGACCGGCAGTGCCTGTACTTCGGGATCGCTCGAACCCTCGCACGTCCTGCTGGCAATCGGCCTTCCGCACGAAATTGCGCATGGCTCCCTCCGGCTGACACTGGGTGATGCAAACACGGAAGCGGACGTGGACTTCGTACTGGAGGTCCTGCCGAAGGTGGTATCCCGTCTTCGCGAGATGTCCCCCCTGTACAAGGGCGGGAAGGAGGAAAATAGCAATGTATAGCGACAAGGTCATGGACCATTTCAAAAATCCCCGTAACGTGGGGGAGATAGAGAATCCTGACGGGGTTGGCGAAGTCGGCAACCCGGTCTGCGGCGACATCATGAAGATCTTCATTTCGGTTAATGACAACGTGATTACCGACGCGAAGTTCAAGACGTTCGGCTGCGGCGCTGCCATCGCGTCGAGCAGCATGGCAACGGAACTGGTACGGGGCAAAACGCTGGAGGATGCCTGGGAGATCTCCAACAAGGCGGTGGCCGAAGCGCTCGAAGGACTTCCCCCGATCAAGATGCACTGCTCGGTGCTTGCCGAGGAAGGAATCCACAAGGCAATCAATGATTACCGGAAGAAACAGGGACTCCCCGAATGGGAGGAGAAGAACCCGCACTCCCATGAACATGAGGATTCGGCCTGCGAACATTAACGTGGTACCGTGCCCGGGCCGTCAGCAATGAGGAAAAAATTGCCGAAATATGATCCCATTTATCCGTACCCGGCAAAGGTGAGAATGGAACAACACGATCCGCATCCCGGTATGCCGGGTTTTGCCAGTGATCCGGTTTTCCTGTTGAACCCAAGGTGAGGAATGTTATCAGAACGCGAACTTGAACGCTATAAGCGGCAAATCCTGCTTTTCGGAAACGATGGGCAGGAACGGTTGAAATCTTCGCACATCTTCATAGCCGGGGCCGGCGGCCTTGGCTCGCCCGTAGCCATCTATCTCGCGGTTGCCGGGGTCGGGACGATCACGGTTGTGGATATGGATACCGTTGAGCAGAGCAACTTAAACCGGCAGATCCTCCATTATGACCGGGATATCGGGAAGAAGAAGACGGTCTCGGCCATCGCGAAACTCCAGGAGTATAACCCGGATATCATCATCAACGCGATCGATACCACCATCACCGCTGACAATATCCGCAGGCTGGTGGGACAGGCTGACGGAATTGTTGACGCGATGGACAACTACCCGGTCCGCTACCTGCTCAACCGTGTTGCGCTGGAGATGAAGGTCCCGTTCTTTCACGGGGCCATCCGGGGATTCTACGGGCAGGCGACGACCATCATCCCGGGAAAGACCCCATGTCTTGAGTGTATCTTCCCCAGGGCTCCCCCAAAGGAGGTCTTCCCGGTAGTTGGGGTAACGCCCGGGGTCATCGGGACGGTACAGGCAACCGAGGTTATCAAGTATCTCACAAAACAGGGTGAGCTGCTGGTCGGCCGGCTCTTCATCTGGGACGGTCTTGCGGCAACGTCAGAGGAAATTGCAATTGAGAAGAACCCCGTCTGCCCGGTATGCGGGAGCGGGACTGGTACAGAACTGCCAGCAGGGATGATGAGATGACGGTAAAATTACGGTTTTTTGCGCGGTTCCGTGAGCTACTCGGGACGGATATTATTGTTGAGCCCCATGACGGCACCCTGCTCGCGGCCCTTGTTGCAGAGGTTGCCCGGAAAAACACGGACGGCTATGCTGCGATCTTCGATGAACAGGGAACGTTTCGCGAGTTCGTGATCCTGATGCGGAATGGGAAGCGTGTGGAGACTGCCGAGGCCGGAACAATCACGGTTGCCGATGGCGACGAGATTGCGGTCTTCCCGCCGGTTGCTGGTGGGTGAGGAAGAGGACAATGATCCGGGTTCAGGCAGAAGACGTGAATATCGGCGCCCTCATCGAGGCGGCAAAGAGGCCCGGGACCGGTGCGGTCGTCCTCTTTGACGGGATCGTCCGGGATGACGACATCACTGAGATGGAACTCGAAGCCTACGCGGAGGTTGCGGTTGCCGAGATGGAGAAGATCGCAAGAGCAGCAACGGAGCAGTTCCGGCTCCTGCATGTCGATATCATCCACCGTATCGGGCGGCTCCGGGTGGGAGATAACATCCTCATCATCGTTGTCAGTGCCGGTCACCGACCCGAGGCGTATGCAGGATCCCGGTATATCATCGAAGAGATCAAGAAGAGCGTCCCAATCTGGAAGAAGGAACTGACCAAAGATGGTGGGCGCTGGGTGCCGGGCGAGCACGGGCATGGGGCAGGGAAACTGTAAAAAAATGTCCTGCAGATTTTCTCCTGCTCCTTTTTTTTTAGTTCAGAATTTACATCATAAAAGGGGGAATGATCATTCGATCTCCCTTTCACATTTTTTTATCTCTTTTCTTGTTCAGTCATTCCTTCACCAACCAAAAATTACCGCCCGCGTGTTGCAAGCGTCTCTTCCTTAGTCAGCAAATGCACATCCAGCCCGGGCATAGCTTCACCGAGATTCCGGCTCGCGTTTGCAATGATTGTCGCGTCAGTATAGTGATTCACGGCTTCGACAATAGCTTTTGCCCGACGGGCCGGGTTCTCGGACTTGAAGATCCCCGATCCTACAAATACCCCGTCAGCGCCAAGCTGCATCATAAGGGCTGCATCTGCGGGTGTCGCAATACCGCCAGCCGAGAAGTTCACGACCGGCAACCGCCCCCTTTTTGCGGTCTCCACAAGAAGATCGATCGGCGCTTCGATCTCGCGGGCATATGCGACAATCTCCTGCAATTCGAGTTTCCGGATTGTCCGTATACCCCCCTGGATAGCCCGCATGTGGCGCACTGCCTCGACCACGTTGCCGGTGCCGGCCTCGCCTTTCGTCCGGATCATGGCCGCACCTTCGTTGATTCTTCGGAGCGCTTCGCCGAGATTCCGGGCACCGCAGACGAACGGGACGGTGAATTTTGTCTTCTCGATGTGGAACTCCTCATCAGCCGGGGTCAGGACTTCGCTTTCGTCGATCATGTCCACGCCAAGTACCTCCAGTACCTGTGCCTCAACAAAATGACCGATCCGCACCTTTCCCATCACCGGGATGGAGACCGCGTCAATGATCTCGACGACTTTTTCCGGGTCCGCCATGCGTGCAACGCCTCCGGCCTTACGGATATCAGACGGCACGCGTTCTAAAGACATCACCGCAACGGCACCGGCTTCTTCTGCTATCTTTGCTTGTTCGGCATTCACGACATCCATGATCACGCCGCCTTTCTGCATGGCAGCAAAACCCCGTTTGAGGAGTTCGGTGCCATGCCTGAGTTCTGATAATTCCATTTCGATTCTCCTTTCGTTTGTATAGAAATTTTTTAAAAAAAATTGGCAATATCTGAGTGATATCAGATCTGGCGGAGGCTGCCCCGCTGTTTCACGAACCGGTCCCAGTTCCACGGCTCATCAAGGACATTCACCGTCACCTGATCAATGCCGCAGACACCCTGTGCTTTTCTCCTCACCTGGTCGGAAAGATGATCAGAGAGGGGGCAGGTTTTACATGTGAGGACCATGTCGATCTCCACCCGGTTTCCGGTAACCCGGATCTCCTTGATGAGCCCGAGGTCCACAATATCAATGCCAACCTCAGGATCAATCACGTCCTTCAATGCCTTCCGGATCTCGTTCTCACAGACAACTTCCTGCGGCAGTGCGTCAGGGCCCGTGTGAGGCCTTGCCTGTTCGATGGTGCGAAGCCGTTCCTCAAGCTGGTTCTGCCGGTCAAGCAGCCTGCTGATGACCCGGAGCATTGGATCCGGCATGACCTCTTCGGTCTGTTCTCCTCGGGAACCCGGTTCGGGTCCTGCAATCCTGCCTGGCACACCCACAACGGTTGCCCCGGGTGGAACGGATCGGACTACAACCGATCCAGCCCCCACTTTGGCCCCTTTCCCGATAACAATAGGGCCAAGGACAATCGCACCCGATCCAAGGATAACGCCGTCCTCGATAGTCGGGTGACGCTTGACGTTTTCAAGTGCCGTGCCGCCCAGGACAACGCCCATATAGATGAGAACATCATTCCCCACTTCGGCAGTCTCCCCAATGACGATACCCATGCCATGGTCGATGACCACGCGGCGGCCAATCATTGCTCCGGGGTGGATCTCGATACCGGTCAGGAAACGGCTGATGTGCGAGACGAGTCGGGCCCAGAATTTCAGGTTATGGACAAAGAGCCAGCGGGCCCTTCTGTGGAACCAGAGGGCATGGAGCCCGGGGTAGCAGAAGAGGATCTCCAGCGTGGATCGGGCTGCGGGGTCCTTGCCGTAGATTGCAGAAATATCTTCCCGGATTCGGTCAAACACCATGTCGGACCCTCTTACTCCAGGAAAAGATCGGGGATGCTCAGGTAGCGTTCACCGCTGTCGGGCAGTATGACAACAATGGTCTTTCCCTTGTTTACGGGACGCCAGGCAACGTTAAGTGCAGCATGCAGGGCAGCCCCGCCGGAAATCCCGGAAAGAATGCCCTCCTCGCGTGCAAGCCTGCGGGCGGTGTCGAAAGCATCCTCGTTCTTCACCCGGATGATCTCGCTGATAAGATCGCGCTGGAGGTTGTCCGGTACAAAACCAGCACCGATCCCTTGGATCCGGTGCGGGCCGGGGGATCCGCCGGAGAGGACCGGTGATGCATCAGGTTCGACCGCGATGGCACGGAACGAGGGTTTTCTCTTCCCGATGACATCCGCGATGCCGGTGATCGTCCCGCCGGTCCCCACGCCGGCAACAAGAATATCGACTTTTCCGTCAGTATCGCGCCAGATCTCCTCAGCGGTTGTCTTCCGGTGGATCTCGGGATTTGCCAGATTTTTGAACTGCTGGGGGATGTAGAAGTAGTTCGGGTTCCCGGCTGCCAGTTTCTCGGCTTTGGCAACGGCCCCTTTCATCCCCTCGGCCCCGGGGGTGAGCACGATCTCCGCACCGAACGCCTTGGCAAGTTTCCGCCGCTCGATGCTCATCGTCTCCGGCATGACGAGGGTGAACTTGTATCCCCGGGCTGCTGCAACCATGGCAAGTCCGATGCCGGTGTTGCCGCTGGTGGGCTCTACTATGATCGTATCTGCTTTGATCTGTCCTGCTGCTTCCGCAGCATCGATCATGGATACGGCAATCCGGTCCTTGACGCTGCTGCCCGGGTTGAAGGACTCGAGCTTGGCAAGCACGGTTGCCTCGGCCCCGCCGGTTATGCGGTTCAGCCGGACCAGCGGGGTGTTACCTATGGTTGCGAGAATATTGTCGTAAATTTTTGTCATGGGAATACTTCCAGGTCTCAGGAATGATCAGGGATTGAAGAATCCCGGTCTGGTGGCCGGGCGACCGTGGGATACGATTGGATCATTCAGGACTTCACAATTGTTAATTATCATAGGATGATAAATACCTTGGTCTCGGCAAAAATTACCTGTCCCGACAATAGGATTATCATACCCTGCCCGGTGCGGCGATGAAGATTGCGGCAAAACCTGACACAAAATCAGGCTATATCAGCAAACCCGATCCATACTGTGTGTTCACACCCGTGAACAGGAACGAAATCATGAATACATACCATGCGAATATCGCAACAACCGCAGCAATTCCGGCGCGATCCGGAATTGTACTCCGTCATCATTCCCGCAGAGGGCAGGAACGGTCGGTCGAACGGTTCAGCGGTATCCGGAGCTCCGGACAGTATTGTTGTCCTGAGGAGCTCACACGCACATACACGCAGATGACTGAACACCGCGGGGTCCGCAGACAATCCGCAGTCGATGGTATGTGTTCCTGAACTTTAGTCCTGAACTCACGTCCTCATTCACAGTCCGGGTATTCACCTGCGGTCTCAAACTGCCGCAGGATCGCCATACCCGACCGATCACAATCGCCTCATGCAGTACAGCACGCACCCGCTGTGATATCCGGGGGTTTTTTTAAAAACCCCAAAGAATTTTTTATATAAAATCTCTGAACCGATGTAAAAAAGCCGGTGTGGCAGAACGGTAAATGCCTTCGCCTGCAAAGCGAATGTCTGGGGGTTCGACTCCACCCACCGGCGTCCAATACCAGGGAGATTATAATGGAATTATACAGTACGTTGTCAAGAACCATTGAACCGTTAGAGACACTCCATCCGGACCGGGTGTACCTGTTTGTCTGCGGTCCTACTGTCTATGACTACTCGCATCTCGGGCATGCCCGGACGTATGTAGCCTTTGACGTACTGACAAAGTACCTCCGGTGGACCGGAAAAGAAGTGTTCTATCTTCAGAACATCACGGACGTTGACGATAAGATCATCAACCGGGCAGCGGAGGAGGGAATCTCCCAGCCGGCCCTTGCCCGGAAGTTCGAGACCGAGTATTTCCGTGATATGCTGGCGCTTGGTATCGATGCGGTCAGTTACTATGCACGGGCAACGACCCACATCCCCGAAATCATCGATCAGGTGGGGCGCCTGATTGCCCGTGGTGTGGCCTATGTTACGGAGACCGGAGTCTACTTCAACGTGGACTCCTTCGAGCGCAATGGGGAACTGTCCGGCCAGGACGGGACGAACCGGGTCAGCCGCGTGACGGATGCAACAAAACAGAACCCGCTCGATTTTTCGCTCTGGAAGACCGGGGAGTACGGGGAATATACGTGGGACTCTCCGTGGGGCAGGGGCCGGCCCGGGTGGCATATTGAAGATACAGCAATCTCCGAGAAGTACTTCGGGCAGCAGTACGATATCCATGGCGGGGGACTTGACCTGATCTTCCCCCACCACGAGGCAGAGATCGCCCAGATGGAATCTTTAGAGGGAAAACACCCCATGGTCCGGTACTGGCTGCACACGGGATTCCTGACGGTGAAAGGCGAGAAGATGTCGAAATCGCTGGGGAATTTCATCACCATCCGTGATGCCCTGAAGACCTGGAACAAGGAGGTCCTGCGGTATTTTATCCTGCTCTCTCATTACCGGTCCCCGCTTCAGGCAACCGATGAGGGACTCGCCAATGCGGCAAAAGGGCTCGGGCACATACGGGCGATTGCCGGGAAAGATAAGGGTCCGGATGAGGAAGGCCGGAAAACTTTCATTGATGCCATGGAGGCCGACCTCAACACACCCATGGCGCTGGCAGCGATTCAGCGTCTGGCGGCGAACGGAGATCTTGGGGCATTGAAGGAGTACGGGGCGATCCTCGGGATTAACTTCCTGCAAGAGACGAGTGCACCATTAAGCGTGCTTCACGAGATCCGGGAAGAGCTACGGGCAAAGAAGCAGTTCGAGGTCGCCGATATAATACGCGAGAAGATGGTTGCGGCCGGGATCACAATCACGGACCAGCCGTTGTGAATTAAAAAAACCTCAGAAAAAGTTTCCAGAGCTCCCCCTTTTTTAATAATGAGAAAGAGAGATGAGGCCGGGGTGCAGGTATCAGCACCGCACCTAAAAGGCCGGGTTTTTCTTACCGGCATGGCACATGGGGGGTCGCATCATACCGCAACCACCTCCTTCGATGGCTGAATAAGGCCATAGAGGCTCTGCCGGGCATCAACGAAATAATGACGCTCGATGAGGAATTGTTCATCCTTGAGCCGGTTCAAAGCGTACCGCACGGTCCGGGATGGCAGGGAGGTCTCGCGGATGAGATCCTTCTGTGTCAGCTGGCTACCATTCTCAAGCACTTTATACACGAGCTTTGCCGATGGCGGCAGGTGCCCGATTCTTCGGATGTTATTATTCCCGTTTGTGTTTACAACAAAAACGATCCCTCATAGTGGATCACCATAACAACGTAAGAGTTCACAATTGTTAAGTATTTCGTTTTCCCCTGCCATAACTGATCCGCCAGACACCGGGAAATTCCGCGACCCGGACTTTGCGGCAAAAAATGCCCGTAAATCAGCCCCTAAATAGCTCCCGAACATACGATGATACAGTGCAATTGCGCTGACAAAAACAATGCCAATGTGGCGGAGTGGCTACGCGGCTGATTGCAGATCAGCTACAACCCGGTTCGAATCCGGGCATTGGCTTAAAAATCCCATTCAATAAAAACTCGTATGATCTTTTTCATAATTCACGAGGTACATGATAATGCACCGGGGCCTTACTGCTGAAACAAAAGCTCTCCTGATCAACATCGGTAGTGCTGATATTGATCCCCGCCTCCTGCCTGCCGTTTTTAAAACAACTGCGACCGCAGGACCGGGTGCCGGAGGGGCCTCTTTTTTCATCCGTTCGGGCGAACACCGGGTCCGGCTTTCAATAAAACCGGAATCTTCCCTTAAGGTAATCCCCTGGAACGAGGGGGTGGCTGTACAGAAAGAAGGGCGGATCATTGCCTATGGTACCCTGGAGCTCCCGCTCTGCCACTGCCCGGAACAGGCTTACATTACAGTGAGTGAGCGCTGCATTTTTGATTGTAAATTCTGCCCGGTACCGAAGCTGAACGGGCATGTGAAGACGATTGATGAGATCACCGGGCTCGTAGAGGCGGCACTGGCGCGGGGGACGGTCCGGGCCATCTCCCTGACCAGCGGGGTCGCAGAATCTCCGGAAAAGGAAGCGCAGTATATGACAGAAATTGTACGACACCTTGCAGCACGATTCGATTTACCTATCGGTGTCTCGATCTACCCGACTGCAACATCCACCGAAGATCTCCGTGCGGCAGGTGCCATCGAGATCAAGTACAATGTCGAAACCATGAACCGGGCGATCTTTGAGCGGGTCTGTCCCGGGCTCTCGCGGGATTATATCCTGTCCGCCCTTGAGGATGCTGTCCGGGTTTTCGGAAAGAACCGGGTATCCTCGAACTTCATCATCGGCCTCGGTGAAACCGATGCGTGCGTTCAGGAAGGAATTGAGACGCTCGCCTCCCGGGGAATCATCCCCAACCTGCGCCCGATCTCGCCACACCCCCTGAGAAAAGGAGAGATTGTGGTTGAACGTCCATCCGCGTACCGCCTTATACTCCTTGCACGGCTCAACAAATCTGCGCTTGAGCGGTACGGGCTGGACGTCCGGGTTGCACAGACTATGTGCCTGCCATGTACCGGATGCGATTTGACCCCGCAAAGGGATCTTTGAACTTTTAAAAATGCCCTGTCAGGATCTGGCACATTCATTTTTACCACTATTTTAAAAAAATCAGATTGCCAGCATCCGATCTATCGCCGCCCGTGCTTTTATGGCAATAGTCTCAGGGACCGTGATGCGGGGGCTGTTATGCAAAAGAGCGGCATATACTTTCGTAAGATCGGTCTTTTTCATATTCCGGCAGATGGCGGTGTCTGAAAGGGGATAGCATTGTTTCTCCGGGCACTCTTTTTTGATCCGGTGTAAGATCCCGACCTCGGTGCCGATGATGAACTCGGGTTTATCCGAGGAACAGATGTACCTGATGATCCCCGAAGTACTGGCAACATGATCTGCAAGGTCGATCACTTCCGGTCTGCATTCAGGATGAACGATCACCTCTGCATTCGGGTAATGCTGTTTTGCCTCCCGCACATGATCCGGGGTAAACTGTTCATGGACGATACAGTACCCGTCCCAGGGAAGAATTTCCTTGTCCGTGAATCGCGCAACATAGCGTGCGAGGTTCCGGTCGGGCACGAATATCACCCGCTGTTCATCGAGCGAGTTCACCACGTTCACCGCATTCGATGAAGTACAGCAGATATCGCTTCCTGCTTTAACTTCTGCTGTGGTATTGACGTAGCAGACAACGGCAGCGTCAGGGTACCGTTCCCGCAGGAGGGTAAGTTCACCCGGGGTAATCATCTCCGCCATAGGACAGCACGCATCCGGCGCCGGAAGCAGAACGTGTTTTTGCGGGGAGAGAATCGCCGCAGTCTCTGCCATAAAGTCAACACCACAGAAAACAATGACCTCACAGTCGAGAGATGCAGCGGCGCGGGAGAGCTCCAGCGAGTCGCCGACAATATCGGCAATGTCCTGCACTTCGCCGGGCTGGTAATTATGTGCAAGGATAATTGCATGCCTTTTTTGTTTTAACCGCAGAATCTTTTCTCTGAGCTTCGTCTCATCCAGCATCGTAGATTTCCTCCGGGGAATGTTCTGGTATTTTTAAATGAAAACTATCGCAGATATCTAGTACACCACCTTCCCGAGGGATAAATATTCACAATTGTTACCTGGATCCTGATGAATATCAAACCTTATGGGGGATAACAAATCTGCACGGGGAAAAACCTGCCGGGAATTCATGGATGTAAAAACTTTTTTTTTCTCAACGTAAGATGAGAAACTGCTCCCAAAATTACTGATATGAATATGGATGCGCGGATAATATCCTCATTGGTCATACAAAAAGAGGGCAATAAAAACAGTTTCCGACGGAAAACGATGATCAGGAAAATCCTGCCGATGCCCGAACTATTAAATATTCACAATTGTTATTTAGTATGGTAAGATTCACAATCGTGAACAAGAGTGCCAGTGTGGTGGAGTGGTTACGCGGCTGATTGCAGATCAGCTACATCCCGGTTCAATTCCGGGCGCTGGCTCTAAATTAAAAAAGAAAGGTGAAAGACCATGAATATCAGGATCCAGAAAACATTCGAAGCGCTCTTCGCGCTTGAAGAGGTCCGTGGGCTCTTCCGCGAGTCGTTACCAACCGGTTTCGATCCCGAAGAGGAGGCCGCATTCCGGCAGAAGATTGCCGACGTGAAGGCAATCCTTTCGGACCTCGAAGCCGGGACCGGGACACCCAGGGTGACAAAGATTGCAGGTTCCATTGACCTGCGGACCCGGGAAGAGGAGGCGATCAACATCCAGCCTATCCAGGCGGCAGGGCGACTGACAACCGAGGCCAGAAAGGCCCTCATCTCGTACGGGGACGGGTACTCCACGTGTGACGCCTGCCGCAAACCGTTCCGGCTTGATAAGATCTCTAAGCCGGGCATTGCCGACTTCCATGACGAGCTTGCAAAGTTCGTCAACATGGATATCGCCCGCGTGGTGCCGGGGGCCCGGCGGGGATTCCAGGCAGTTGCTGGTACGCTGGTTGGGAAAGGCGATACGGTGATCGTATCAGCGCTCGCCCACTACACCGAGTTCCTTGCAGTAGAAAATGCCGGAGGAATTGTCCGGGAAGTGTCGCTGAACGAGAAGAACCTCGTGACCGCAGAAGCAACAGCACAAAAGATCGAAGAGGTCAAAGCTGAGACCGGAAAACTCCCGGTGCTCACGATGATCGATCATTATGATTACCAGTTTGCAAACGAGCACGATATTGCCGCGATTGCAAAAGTTTCCCACCAGTACGATATCCCGCTCCTGTACAACGGGGCATATACGGTCGGTGTCATGCCGGTCGATGGCAAGAAGATCGGGGCTGACTTTGTGGTTGGCTCCGGACACAAGAGTATGGCCTCGGTCGCGCCGTCCGGAGTACTGGCGATGACCGGGGAATGGGCGCCCAAGGCGCTCCGGACAACCGCGATGGTTGGTGACCTGACAAAACGCAAATTCGGTATCAAGGAAGTCGAGATGCTCGGCTGCACGCTGATGGGCGGGACGCTGCTCTCGATGATGGCATCGTTTCCCACGGTCAAGGCCCGGACCCTGAAGTGGGAGGATGAAGTGAAGCGTTCGAACTTCTTCATCGACCGGCTCCTGAAGATTTCAGGAAGCAGGGTGCTCTCCGAGTACCCGAGAAAACACACGCTCACCAAGGTCGACACCACGGGCAGCTTCGACACCATTGCCCAGACCCACAAGCGGCGGGGATTCTACCTCAGCGATGAACTTTCGTCCCGTGGGATCGTGGGCGAGTTTGCCGGTGCAACCCGGACCTGGAAGCTGAACACCTACGGCCTTTCGGATAAGAAAATCCGGTATCTCGCTGATGCATTCATCGAAGTTGCAGAAAAATACGAACTGACGGTATCCCCGTAATGATCGCATGAATATGAATTCAATCCCCCATAAAAAGCAGTAACGAAGACTGGGACGCTGAATATCTCCTCTCTCTTGTATGGAGAGAGGATGCCACTCCCTGTAATCATTCAACCTGATGTTCAAGTAAAAAAACCCTTAACAAAGAGGAAACCAACATGACAGAAAAGAAATTCCGCCTTGGAACCACCTCCCTCCATGCAGGGCAGGTACCCGATCCCACAACCGGATCCCGGGTTGTACCGCTTTACCAGACCTCCTCCTACGTGTTCAAGAATACCGAACATGCAGCAAATCTCTTCGGCTTAAAAGAGCTCGGGAACATCTATACCCGGCTCATGAACCCGACTACGGATGTCTTCGAGAAGCGGATCGCCGCCATAGAAGGTGGGACCGGTGCCTTAGCTACCGCATCGGGAGCTGCCGCCATTACGTACGCGATCCTGAACCTCACCCGGCCCGGAGACGACATTGTCTCGGCTGACAACCTGTACGGTGGAACGTATGAATTCTTCCACTACACGCTCCCGAAGTTCGGGCGGCATGTGATCTTCGTAGACTCCTCAAAACCCGAAGAGTTCAGGAAAGCGATCACCGCAAAGACAAAGGCCCTCTATGCCGAGACTATCGGCAACCCAAAACTGGATGTCCCGGACTTTGAAAAGATTGCTAAAATCGCTCATGAAGCCGGCATTCCCTTCATCGTTGACAACACGACCGGTGTCGGGCTTGTCCGCCCGATCGACTATGGTGCGGATATTGTGGTCCACTCGGCAACCAAATACATCGGGGGCCACGGGAACTCACTCGGCGGGGTCATTGTCGATTCCGGAAAATTCTCGTGGAACAACGGTAAGTTTCCCGAGTTCACCGAGCCGGACCCGAGTTACCACGGTCTGAAATACTGGGATGCATTCGGGAATTTCCCGGGCTTTGGCAATGTCGCGTTTGTCTTCAAAATCCGCGTCTCACTCATGAGAGACACCGGGGCCGTGCTCAGCCCGTTCAATGCCTGGCTCTTCTTAATCGGCCTCGAACCCCTTCACCTGAGAGTCCCCCGCCATTCGGAAAATGCGCTGGCAGTGGCCCGGTTCTTAGAAAAGCATCCGAAGGTCGCATGGGTAAACTACCCGGGACTTCCTGCCAACCCCAACCATGAGCTCACGAAGAAGTACCTCACCGGGGGATACGGACCCCTTGTCGGTGTTGGTATCAAAGGCGGAGAGACCGCGTCGAGAAAGTTCATCGACAGCCTCAAGCTCTTCAGCAACCTTGCCAATATCGGGGACTCGAAAAGTCTCGTGATCCACCCGGCATCGACAACCCACCAGCAGCTCACAGTCGAGGAACAGGCAAAAACCGGGGTTACGCCCGATGCCGTCCGACTCTCGATTGGTACCGAAGACATCGAGGATATCATCGCGGATCTGGAACAGGCACTCGCAGAGGAATAATGAATCCTGTTGCTTTCAGACCCTCGGATAGAATCCATGACCGCCTCGTAGAGAGTACTACGTTACGGGACGGTGCATATCGATGATCAAGGGGTCTGTTGGCATTGTCATAACCCAGTATTATCACCACTCCGCCCCGCTCGTACTGGAGAGCGGGGATTCCCTCCATTCCCTTACGATTGCATACGAGACATACGGCAAACTGAACCGGGACCGGAACAACGCCATACTGATCTGTCATGCCCTCTCGGGCGATGCCCATATCGCAGGATTCCGGGAAAGTGAAGACAAGCCCGGCTGGTGGGATGCGGTAGTCGGACCCGGCAAAGCCTTTGATACCGACCGGTATTTCATCATCTGCTCGAATGTGATTGGCGGGTGCAAGGGATCGACCGGCCCATCGTCCGTCAATCCCGCAACGGGAAAGCCATACGGCGCAAAATTCCCCGTCATTACCATCCAGGACATGGTGCATGCCCAGAAACTGCTCATCGATCATCTCGTCATCCCGCAGCTCTACGCAGTAGCCGGCGGATCGATGGGCGGCATGCAGGCGCTCCAGTGGACGGTCAGCTTCCCGGAATGGATGAAAAAGGCGATCGTGATCGCGGCAACCGGTTACTCCACGCCCCAGCAGATTGCGTTTAACGAAGTGGGCCGTAAAGCGATCATCTCGGACCCGGAATGGAATGGCGGGAATTATTACGATACAAAATCGTATGATGCACCCGGCCCGGTCAAGGGTCTCGCCCTTGCACGAATGGTCGGCCACATCACGTACCTTTCCGACGAATCAATGCACGCGAAATTCGGGCGCTCGCTCCAGTCCAGGGACCGGATCGGGTTTGACTTCTCGACTGATTTCGCCGTTGAGAGTTACCTCCATCACCAGGGGGATACCTTCACCCAGCGGTTCGATGCGAACTCGTATCTCTATATCACAAAAGCGATCGATTACTTCGACCTGACAAAAGACGGTTCGCTCGCAAAAGGGCTGTCAGAAACAAAAGCGGGATTTCTCATCATCTCGGTCTCTTCCGACTGGCTCTATCCGCCCTACCAGTCGCAGGAGATTGTGTCGGCCCTGACGGCCAATGAACGGGAGGTTCGGTACAGTGAGATCCGGTCCAACTACGGCCATGACGGGTTCTTGCTGGAATCCGGCCAGGTCAACTACCTGATTGCGCAGTTCCTCTCACGGACGGTTGTGAGCGATGTGATGATCAAAAATGTCCCGACGATTGAGGAAGGCGCAACAACAGCCGTCACCGCACGCCGGATGATCACTCTCGAAGTCAATCACCTGCCTGTATTGTCGTGCGATGGTCATCTTGTTGGGATCGTGACCTCGTGGGATATCGCAAAAGCGGTTGCGAAAAATTTCCTCTGGCTCGATGAGATCATGTCGAAGAACGTGCACACAACTGCACCGGATGAACCGATCGAAGCTGCTGCAAAGAAGATGGAGGAGCATTCCATATCAGCACTGCCGGTAGTCGATGCAGACCAGCGCCTCATCGGCCTTATCACGAGCGATGCAATCAGCATGCTCGTCGGGAGGGGCAACGGATGAGGATTCTCTCCATCCATGCCACTTCAATGTGGTACCATGCCACCCAGAAGACAAAGATGGCAGAACCGGTCTCCACCCGTGAGGACCGGATGGAGGAATGTGTTGTCCTCTTCTGCTGCGTAGAAAAACTCGATGAGAAAAATCCTGACAATGTGATCGCAAGTGCAGTAAAAAATATTCAGAAGCGGCTGTTGACTCTCGGGGTGAATCGGGTTTTGATCTACCCGTATGCCCACCTTACGAGCACGCTTGGTTCCCCCCAGGTAGCACTTGCGATCCTCTCGGGACTCGATCGTGCCCTGAGTGCAGAATCGATCGATGTGAAGCGGGCACCGTTTGGCTGGTACAAGGAATTTGAGATCCGGGGCAAGGGCCACCCCCTTGCAGATCTCTCGATGACGATCTGCCCGTACGAGGGAACGGAATGCGACTTCACCTGCCCGTACTGTCATCACCCGTTCAAGGAAGCAGATGCCGTGCATGTCTGCCAGCAGTCAGCCGGGTGTATGGGTTCGTGTCCGGAACCGGAGTAAGAAATGACTGGACCTACTGAAAATTCCAACAACATACCCGCCAAAGCGCTCCTCCTGCTCGGTTGTCCGGAAGCGCCGGCACAACAGGCAATCGCCCTGTACCTGTCACACCAGCTGCGCACACAGGGATCAGATCTCCTCATCACCGGCAATCCGTCGGTTCTGAACCTGCTCAGGGTCTCCGACCCGGAGAAGCACTATATCGGTCCGATGATGGTGCTCGAGAAGTGCATCGAAGAGATTGTTGAAAAGCGCCGGGATGCGGATCTCTGCATTGTCTGTGCGCACAACGATGCAGCGATTGCGTACGCGGCAACGATGCATCACCTCCTGCCGAAAAGCCGGCTTGTGGTGGTAATCTTCGGCAAGGATCCCGAACCGCTCGCAGCATCGATCGATTTCCCGTGTGAGAAGATCGTGGAAAAAGCGGTGCACAACCCAATGCAGCTGAAGGCAAAGGTCAACGAGGTGTTTGGATGGGCTGCATCGAGAACCTGAAGTACGAGATGCTCCTCCCGCTGGGGGCTTCGTTTAAGGAATGCCGGGAGTACGTGGAGAAGAACTTTTCAGAAGTCTGGTATGTCGATCCCGGCTACAAGCTCTTCGATGAGTACATCATCGGGCTTCCGCCTATTGCGCTCGGGCTTGACGGAGGAAAGATCGTCTTTCCCTATACCAAACCCTGCCACGGGACCTATCTCCTGCGGATAGAAGATTGCGAAGAAGCGGATCGCGTCCGCACAACCGCGAGAAAGAAAAAATAAATTGGTGAAACAGCTTCATGAAAAAACAATGGCTTGTCCGTTATTCTGAAATATTTTTAAAATCCGATCCGGTTCGCCGGCAGTGGGAGAATGTGCTCATCGCAAACATTCTCGAAGCGATGCCGGGCATTCATGTACGAAACGAGCGGGGGCGGATCTGGCTTGACGGTGATGTTCAACCCGAACTGCTGAAAAAAGTCTTCGGGATTGTCTCATTTTCAGAAGTGGAACATATAAAATTAGACGAGATCGATGTTGGTCTTCCGGATTACTGCAAACGGCATGGGATTGAGACGGCAAAGACATTTGCCATCAAGATAAAAAGGGTCGGCACCCATACCTTTACCTCGAACGACAAAGCGATCGAGTACGGCAACCTGCTCCGAAATGCATTCCCGCACCTCAAAGTGAATCTCGCGAACCCGGATAAAGAGATCTATATTGAGATCCGAAAGAACGAAGTCTATCTTTATGACAACGTGACCAAAGCCGTCGGGGGACTCCCGCTGGGTGTTGAGGGCACGCTCGTCGCGCTGGTATCGGGGGGTATCGACTCACCCGTTGCAGCATGGATGATGATGAAGCGGGGGTGCCGTATCATCCCGCTCTTTGTTGCGCTCGATACATTCCTCGATGAGACCACGATCGCCCGGGCCAAACGGGTTGTTGAGCAGCTGGCCCAGTACCAGCCCGGTATCGAACTGACGGTGATTGCAGACTCGTATCTTGCACATGCTAAATCCGAGCTTGTAAGCCGGCATCTTGAGAAGTACACCTGCATCTTCTGCAAGCGCCGGATGTACCGGGTGGCAACGGCCTACGCGAACCGGGTGGGGGCAAAAGGGATCGTAACCGGTGAATCCATTGGGCAGGTGGCCAGCCAGACGCTTGATAATCTTGTCGTGCTCACGGATGCAGCAGAGATCCCGATCTATCGTCCGCTCATCGGGTTTGACAAGGAAGATACCATACAGGTCGCCCGGGTGATCGGGACGTTTACTGAGTCCATATCATCGGCATCCGGGTGTAAAGCCGTGCCAGCAGGACCCTCGACCAAGGCAAAACTGGAAACTATACGTGAGATCGAGGGGAAGCTCGAAGCGACCAGTATGCCTATTCCGGTATGAA
Organism: Methanoregula sp.; assembly: GCA_013331015.1. Classification (GTDB taxonomy): domain Archaea; phylum Halobacteriota; class Methanomicrobia; order Methanomicrobiales; family Methanospirillaceae; genus Methanoregula; species Methanoregula sp11803u. The sequence continues at coordinate 6,215 of DUHF01000167.1, read as the reverse complement.
TGCATGACGCAGTTTTCCCGTACTTTCTCAAGCATTCAGATCCATCCAGTATTGCCTTTCATTTTTTAATTTTCGGGTTTTTGGTATAAGGTAATCCAGCGACAAACATTCCGCGAAGCGGTATGTGAGGAGCGGGCGAGAGCAACCGTTGGCGCAAAGAGCATCGCGACAAGCCAGGGGCGTCATCCTACCAACCGGACAACTCCGGGAAATGCAAGGGAGAGTCTGTGAGCGGAGCGGAATGGAGAAGAGCATTAGCGAGCCGGAGTGCAGCGGAGACGAACAGTCTCGACCGATCTTCATGTCAGCAAAACAAGATCTCGTTGGGGGAGCCCACGCGGCGAGGGGCGGAGCCCCGTTGAGTGTAACCTCCACTGTAAATTTTCTCGCTCTATTTTGTCACACGCTTGAACCGCCGCCCGCGTCACACGCTTCGCACAGCTTCACCGTGCTCGCCCCCGCTCCGCGACCGGCTCCCCGTATTTCCAGGTTAAAACCCTATTTTTAAGATAACCCCGGAAAAAATGACCCTCATATTCGCATTCCGGCAGCCTTTCCGGGGTCCGTATGGGGTAAAGTGGTAAAAAATGCCTCGGTTTAAGGGGCTTTGGTAGGCTTTGGGAGTGACTGTTTCCTCCTTTATTTTGGCAAACGGGGAGAGAAATGAGGGTATTTTTCATGGGCACGGAATCGGACGATTTTACGGGCTTTTCCGGATAAAGTTACGGCAAACGGAGCCCGAATTGGGCTTAGTTTCCCTCAGTGTCATTACCCCTTGATTACAGGTCTCTCCGACGACAGATAATGGAGGGGAAATAGCGTCTCATACTCCCCTATCCACAACCCGGATTTCTCCGGTCCCTCACTTGATTAAATATGTTTGATCCTTTACCGGAGACGACGGAGAGAAACTACACGACTCCATAATTTTTTTCTGTGCCAGATGCATTTGTTCGCGTGCCCGGTCGTCATGCGGATGTATCTTCAGAACTTTGTCAAACGCACGGATAGCCTCATGATATTTCTGTAGATTCATGAGGGCCATTCCCTTGTTGTACCACGCCTCCGTGAATTCAGGATCGATGTCCGCTGCCTGGGCAAATGCATTGAGGGCATCCTGGTATCTGCACATTTTGAAAAGAATTATGCCCTTGTTATACCACACATTCGCGTTGTTGCCATCGAGTTTAATGCCCTTGTTCACGAGATCGAGTGCCTCATCGTAGTGACCGGATTCCGCGAGTTCAACTACCCTGTGGGACAACTCCCGGGCATCAGGCATGATAAGGTAGTGTCGCAGTCGGAGCCGATGAACGTTCTGATGATGGAGTCAGAGGGAAAAAATTATGGACCCTTCCCCTCCCGCTCCTTTTTGAGGTCCTGCAGGAATGCAATGAGTTCATCGGGATTTTCATAGACATCCCGTTTCATCCGTTCCATCTTGGTCAAACTATCGCCGGTCAAGGAACGCCCGCACTTGTAACAGAACTGTGCCCCCGGTACGTTAATTACCGAACAGTCCTGGCATTGAACCGGCTTCATGCTCGGACCCTTGGGCCGTCCTACCCGCTTGACCCCGGCAGTCTCTAACAAAACATCATCCATCTGGTCATTGGACAGATGGGTATAGGTTGCCATCATGGGTGTTGCGATGTTGCCCCACGCCTGCAATTTAATCACGGATTCCGGGATCTTCTGCGTGACCATTGCAGTTATCCGGCTATGCCTGATGATGTAGGGGAACACGTCTTTAAGACCCGCTGCCTGAGCTGCCCGGGCAATAATGTCATGGAAATATTGCCGGGATAGGATTTTGCCCGGACCCGTGACAAATACCCGGGCATCACCTTCGGGAACTCCCGGGTGATAGTCCGCCTTCCACGATGCGAGATACCCGAAATAGCGGATGAGCCGGATATACCGGGGTTTCCCGGTCTTTTTAGAGGTGTTGAATATTGCGCCGTACTGGTCAAAGGTGATCTGGTTCCATGTTGCTTCCCGCACTTCGATCGGCCTGAGTGCCCCTTCATACATGAACGCGATTAATGCCCGGTCCCGGGAGGTCTTGCAGGACCGTATCATTTCATCTATTTTTTCTTCGGAGATCATCTGCGATGCGGTTTTTGTTGCCTTGTCTGCCGTGGGTGGTTTGATGCTATCCAGTTTCTTGATATTGATGGTTGAATTATACCCCTCATCTACCAGCCAATGCGCGAATTCTTTGAGATAGTAAATTCGTAACCGCCGGGTGTTCTGTTTCCATTTTGTTTCCACGGAATTGATACCCTTAATTATGTCTAAAGTCGTACACTGTTTGAAGGGTGCAATCGATGGCGCAAACTTTGATAGACCCTTCGAAGTGACCAGGGCGGTTGCCTCAGCGATATGCTTTGTTGCTTTCCGCTCTTCGCAAAATTCGTGGATAAGATCAGCATCTTCCTGGGTAATGATTCCAGCCCGGACCTGCCCGTTCAGGTACGCACCGGCATCGATGATCTGGTATGGCATGGATGATAGTTGACAGTTTGAGAATACATAGTATCCGCTGTAAAGTGTGCGCAAATGATGAAAGTTACCCCCACTGAATTGATGATGAAGCAGGGGTCTGATGCCGCTCTCGTTTTACGCAAACAGGAACGTTAAGAATTCCGTTGCATTCTTCATCCCGAGTCCGCCCGTTGCTGCCGCTGCTTCCGAATATGACCCGGTATTATCCGTGCCTTTTCCGCGTACCACGAATGGCACGGGATCGCGGGTATGGGTCTTTATGCGGATCGGCGTCGGGTGATCGGGCAGCACGGCAACAACGCCGTCAAACTCGTCAAGGATCGTGCCGACCACGCCGTCCACCCGCTCAATCGCCTTCACCTTCTCCTCAACACTCCCAAGATGGCCGGCCTCGTCCGGCGCCTCGATGTGGACGTAGACAAAGTCAAGGCGTTTTATCGCGTCGAGCGCGTAGCGGGCCTTGGCGCCGTAATCGGTATCAAGGTAGCCGGTTGCACCAGGGACCGTGATAACCTCCATTCCGGCACATCGGGCGATCCCGTTGAGAAGGTCGACTGCCGAGATGATCCCGCCTCTCTTCCCGTACTTCTCAAAAAACAAGGGAAACGCGGGTTTGTGCCCCCCGCTCCATGGCCAGATGCTGGTTGCCGGCCGTTTTCCTGCGGCAACCCGGGCGACATTCACCGGGTGGCCGTCAAAGACCTGCCGGCTCGTCTCCATGCACCGGAGGAGGAGATCCGCATCGCCGCCCTCGGGAAGGGAGAGGAAGATGTCCTGACCCACAATATCGTGCGGTGGGGTCGTGGCTGCACCTTTCCCGCCGTGGACAACGAGCAGGTTCCGGTAGCTCACCCCGGCCTTCAGTGCAACCTCCGGAATCTCCTTCTGGAGCGAGGCAAAAAGCGCCGCTCCCTCGGCACTCGTAATGTGGTTGGCCGAGAAATCGGCCATGGTGTTTTCCTCGATGGTAACCAGATTGCACCGGTACGCAACATCCTCCGGCGCAAGGTTAACCCCCATACTCAGCGCTTCAAGCGGGCCCCGGCCGGTGTAGTACTTTTCCGGTGCATACCCGAGGACTGCCATGTTGGCGATGTCGCTGCCGGCTTCAAAGCCGTCAGGAATTGTCCGGAGCATCCCGCAGGCGCCCTCGCGGGCCATCCGGTCCATGTTCGGGGTCTTTGCATATGCGAGCGGGGTTTTTCCCCCAAGACCTGCGATCGGCTCATCCGCCATACCATCGCCAAGGACAACGATGTACTTCATCTTATGCTCCCCGGACTGCAGCCTGCACGGCAATCCTGATGCTCTCACGGGATCCCTTCTGCGGTTTCCAGCCAAGTGCCTTGAGCCGTGCGATGGCGAGCTGCATCTTCGGCACATCGCCAACCCAGCCGAGCGCCCCACCGGTATAGCAATAGTGGACGTTCTTGAGCTGCATCTCTTCAACCACGACATCCGCGATCGTCTTCACGTCGATCCAGTCCTCGGAGCCGATATTGACGGTATTGACCGGTGCGCTGGCATGGGCAATGGTAAACTGCATGGCCTGTATGCATTCGCTGACCTCAAGGTAGGACTTGGTCTGCTTCCCGTCACCCAGGATCTCCAGCTCCTCCGGGTTCTCCCGCAGTTTCCGGACAAAATCCGTAATAACTCCATGACCGCTCCGGGCACCGATGATGTTGGCGAACCTGAACTGCCATGACCGCATCCCAAACGAGTGGCAATAGGCTGATATGAGCGCCTCGCAGGCAAGCTTGCTTGCGCCGTACACGGATACCGGTTCGAGCGGCGAATAGTCCTCCACTGTCGGGATGACCGCTGCATTGCCATATACGGTCGAGGTGGAGGTGAAGACCAGTTCCGTGACGTTGCTTGCCCGCATCGCTTCAAGAACCCGGTACGTGGCTACGATATTGTTCCTGAACGTGGGATCGGGGGTCATCGCACTCTGGCGGACATCCGGGTCTGCCGCGAGATGCCAGACCCGGTCTGCCCCGTTCAAGGAATCCTGCCAGCCCTCATCGAGCAGGTCGCACTGCACAAGACGTGCCCTGCCGGATTCCAGATGGCCGGCAATATGCTCCTTTTGCCCGGCAACAAGGGAGTCGATGACCAGAACATCGTCGCCCTGTTTTACCAGCGCGTCAACCAGATGGGAGCCGATGAACCCGGCACCGCCCGTCACCACATCAAACATCAGTACCTAATATGTCATCGATCCTATAGGATTACTGGTATGTTTATCGGCATTGACCACGGCACCACCGCGATGCGGTTTGGCGGTGAAAATGGCGGTTTTAAGATCGCGCGCGATGCGGCAAAGGAGTTCTCCATCTCCGATCTCTCCCGCATCTGCCCAATCGACGAGATCGAAGGAATCGCCCTCTGTTATTCCATGGGCGACAATATCGCAGCGGTCACAAATATTTGCAGAGTGAAGAACCGGGGGATTATCAGCCGTGACGGCGCCGGTAAGCACATTGGTGGCGGGACGGCGGTCTTCGATGCCGTTGCAGGGAGCGGGATCCCGGCAGTCGTTATCCCGGGGCTCCACCGCGGCTCTCCCACCGATCCCCGGTTCAAGGCGTACTCCCACCAGACAAGCCCCGAGAAGATCGGTATTGCCTACGAAGCCTGCCACGCACTTGGCGGCGATGTGGTCATCTCCGATGTCAGCTCGAACACGGTCTCCCTCCTCGTTTCCTCAGGGAAACTGGTTGGGGCATTCGATGCCTGCATCTTTGCGCCAGGCACGGTGCATGGCGCGCTCGATGTTGACGCGATCCGGAAAGTTGACGCGGGCGAGTGGACGGCAAACGAGGCGTTCCAGCACGCGGGCGTGAACTTCTCCCTGCCGGAAGAAGAACGCGTGCCCGCCCTTGCGATGTTTGCTGCCATGGAATGCGCCGCGCTCCGGCTGCTCAACCGGAGTGCAAAAGTCGCCCTTGCCGGCAGCCTTGCACCGGCAGTTGCACCAGAGGTGCGGGAACTGCTCGGTTGTGATGTGGCAGTGTACGATGAGTGGTGCGCTTCGCGGGGTCTTGCGCGGATCGCCCGGGACGTCTTCTCAGGGAAGAATGAGATTCTTGGGCTCGCGGTGGATCTCTAGATTTATATTGATTTATCATGTAAGATTATTAGGGATTTTTTCATGAGAGAACTACGTATCCACGGCAGGGGGGGCCAGGGGTCGGTCACGGCTGCCGAACTGATTGCCGTTGCCGCTTTTGAAGGCGGCGTCTTTTCCCAGGCATTCCCGGCGTTTGGTGTCGAACGACGCGGTGCGCCGGTCCAGGCATTTGTCCGGTTTGACAGCAAGAAGGTCAGGCTCCGGAGCCAGGTGTACCAGCCGGACTACATCATCGTGCAGGACAGCACCCTCATCAAGGATGTCAATGTGTTTGCCGGTATGAAAAATGGCAGCATCGCCATCGTCAACACGGCCGATAAGAACGCAGCCTTTGGCGTACCCGAGGGTGTGAAACTCATCCTCATCGATGCAACGTCCATCGCACTCAAAGCGCTCGGGTTGCCTATCACCAACACCACGCTCATGGGAGCCTTCGCTGCAGCTTCGGGCGAGATCCAGTTCTCCGCGCTCGAGAACGCACTGAAGCACCGGTTCCCCGGTGAGCTTGCGACAAAGAACATCGCTGCGGCAAAGACCGCCTACGATATTGTCCGGGGGGCGGCATAATGGC
>DUHF01000293.1 GCA_013331015.1 Methanoregula sp. | reverse complement strand
ACGCCTCCATCCACCGGATGCAGGTTCTCGACGATCACCGCGTTGCCGCCAGGCTCGTCGAGGGCCGGCACACCCACGTTATGCTGAAGCGGGCGCTTGCAAAAGGGGAGAAGCTGCCCGTTGCCGTGACCCTCGGCACACACCCGGCGGTAACGTTTGCAAGCTGCACGCGGGTGCCGACGGGCATGGAACTCCCGTTCGCCGCTGAACTCATGGGCGGCGAACTGAAGGTGAAGCGGTGCAGCAACGGTGTCCTCGTACCGGATGCCGAGATCGTGCTGGAAGGTTTCATCACGGCAGAACTGGTCGAGGAAGGGCCGTTTGTCGACATCACCGGCACCTATGACCCGGTCCGGATGCAGCACGTCATCGAATTCACCGGCATGTACACGAAGCCGGACTTCATCTACCACGGGATCCTGCCGGGCGGCGACGAGCACAAGATGCTGATGGGTGCTCCCTACGAGCCGAAGATCTACAAGGCGGTCGCGGGCGTGACCGAGGTGAAGAACGTGGTCCTGACCAAAGGCGGCTGCGGATATCTCCATGCGGTCGTCCAGATCAAAAAGAGCACGCAGGGCGATGCCAGGAACGCGATCATGGCAGCGTTTGCCGCCCACACCTCGCTCAAGCATGTGGTGGTGGTTGACGAGGACATCGATCCTGGCAATCCGCAGGAAGTGGAGTATGCCATCGCCACCCGGGTCCGTGGCGACGTGGATGTGATGGTTATCACCGGCGTCCGGGGCTCATCGCTCGACCCCTGCCAGTGCGAGGACGGGACGAACGTGAAGATCGGCGTCGATGCAACCATGGTATCCGGGCGCGAAGCGGACTTTACCCGCGCGACCTGGTGATCCGATGCACCTCGACAGAGACGATGAACGGATCCTTGCCGGCGAGCAGGGCGAGACGAGGCAGAAGATGCTCGAGCTCCTTGTTGCGCTCGGGAAGGTTTTTGGGGCTGAACGGCTCGTCCCGATCAAAAGTGCGCAGGTGAGCGGGGCGTCCTACAAGACGATCGGGGAGTACGGTCTCCAGTGGCTCAACACCCTCGATGCAAAAGCGGTTGTCCCCGCGGTACTCAACCCCATCGGCATGCCCCGGGAGAGGTGGGACGAGATGGGGGTGAGGAAGGAATTTGCAGCAAAGCAGATGGCCGTGATCGCCGCCTATGCCCGGCTCGGGATTGCGCTTGAATGCACCTGCACGCCGTATTATCTTCGCGAGACCTCGTATGGCGATCACCTTGCATGGTCGGAATCCTCGNNTCAGCTATGCCAACTCGGTCATCGGGGCCCGGACGAACCGGGAGGGCGGGCCCGGCGCCCTTGCTGCTGCCCTCATCGGGAAGACGCCCTGCTACGGGTTCCATCTTGCAGCAAACCGGAAACCGCAGGTGGTCATCGCGGTGGACGCCGACACCACCGGCTGGGGGATCGCGAGCTACGGGGCGCTCGGGTACCATGCGGGAAAACTGGTGGGCAACCGGATCCCGTACTTCAAAGGCATCCGGCCGGAGCGCGACCAGCTCAAGGCACTCGGGGCGGCGATGGCAGCAACGGGAGCCGTGGCGCTCTACCATGTCGAGGGGGTGACCCCGGAAGCGCAGAAGAACCGGTATGATCTGGCCGGAATAGAGGCGATCATGGTCGAAGGGGCAGAGATCCAGAATCTCTTCAGGGAAGTAAAAGTCGAAGCCGTAGCCCTTGGCTGCCCGCACTGCTCACCCGAAGAGCTGGCAACCATCGCCCGGCTGCTGGACGGTCGGGTTGTCAGGAAACCCCTCTACGTCTTTGCGGCGCAGGGGGTCATCGAGGCCAACCAGGATACCGTCAACGACATCGAGAAGTGCGGTGCAAGGGTCTTTGCCGACACCTGCATGGTGGTCTCTCCCGTCATGGAGGAGTACGCAGGCATCATGGTCAACAGCGGCAAGGCGCTCGCCTACGTGCCGGACATGTGCGGTGCGGTTGCCCGGATCGGGACAACCGAAGAGTGCCTTGACGTGGCAACGGAGTAAGGGACCCTTCGGGATAAAAAACGGTGCTCCCGAGAGAGACGAGCTCTTTGCTGACCTGTGCTGGTATACCGTGATAATGGGTACACGCGGATGGGGGCATGGTCTAAAAAAACACTATTGACGACAGACTTCGCCTCTCCCGACGTGGCGAACCCGCGGCGACTCCGGTAATACCCTGGCAGATGTATCAATCGGGGATCTTTTTTTGTATTCTGGCAAAGAACCTTGTTACCTGGTATTCCTGCCGGAATAAAAAAAAAGGATCACGAAATCCCCAGCAGGATCGCCTTGATCCCGGCCACCGCCTCCGGCGATGGGTTGTGGCCCGGGCCAACATCCCCTCCCCATGACAGGATCTTCCTGACCGTGTCCATGTGCATCTTCCCGAAGGGAATCGCCTCCCATCGCTTCTGATCAATGGTGTTCCACGTGCACTGCAGCACATGGCCCAGGATCAGAATTTCCTCCTCTTTAAGCGCCCGCCATTCAGGGCCAAGTGACTCCCTGATCAGCGTCACCGCGTGCTCCACCCGCTTTTCCCGGTGAATATGGTACATCCGCCTCCCGATCTCCGCCTGCGATACATCCGGCATTGTCTGGTCCCTCCGACTCTCCCCTTCAGGGATATGATGAGTCAGTCCGTTTTCCCGGTCATATACTTTTCGGCAGTTGTGAGATTGCGGCCACTGCCGGCCTGCCCGGAAGATGCTGCCGACGCACATAGATTTATCAGCCGGTACGGGGATAGATCCAAAAAACCCGTATGCCTGATTCCACCAAGGACAACCTGGGGAGACGGCGGTTCCTGCTCCACCGGGACAAGGCGGTCGAGAACGCGCTTGAGCGAATCCGCCGCTCACCCGCTGCCGGGTGGGAGACCCTCACCCCGGGAGAAAGGGCAGACCTGAAACGCGCCCTCACTGAGATCTGGGACGGGTGCGGGCGCGAACGCTGGGAACAGTACTGTTTTTCTACCTTGTCCCGGATCGATATTCTTGCCCTGATAACCATCGTGGATGATGTCCAGGATCGGCACGCCCGGATAGCGGGCAGGATCCGGGAGATCGAAGCCATCCTGCTCTCCTGCAACCGCGATCCTTCCCTGCGATAATCCCCGTAAGCAGCCAGCTTCCACCTCCCCGTAACCCCCATACATTAATATACGGGTAGTCCGTTAGGTTGTATCATTGGAGGGTGTGTACGAAATGGTTGGTTGGGAAGTTCCCATCGGAGCCGCCATCGCGTTTGCCGCTGGCGCAATTGGTACAGGCTGGGCCCAGTCGCGGATCGGTGCCGCAGGAGCCGGGGCGATTGCAGAACGCCCTGAGACTGCCGGAACGATCATCATCCTGGAAGCGATTCCGGAGACGCTTGTCATCTTAGGGTTTGTCGTTGCAGCCATGATCCTGCTCATGGTGGAATAACCGGGATGCCGGGTGCACCCGGCCCCCGTCATGAGGCCCGGATGTGCCGGTATTCCAGCATCAGGAGGTGGATCTGAACATGGCCTATGAAGACCTGCTGAATTCGGTTGAAGAGAGCGCGCAGGATAAAGAGCAGGAGCTCCGGAAGCGGGCCGCGATTGCCATCGGGGGGATAAAGGAGCGGGCAAAACAGCAGGCAGAAGCAATCCGGCAGGCACAGATCGAAGAAGCGAACCGGTCTGTCACCACCGAGCGCAACAAGATGCTCTACCTGGAAAAAGCAAAGAACAAGGAAGAACTCATCCGGACCCGGGAGGCTGCGTTTGAACGGGCCTTTTCTGAAGCCGGCTCGCGGCTGAAAGATCTTCGGGCCGATCCGAAGTACCCGGCAATCTTTGAAAGACTTCTCCGGGAAGCAACCAGTACCACCGGGGACGATCCCTTCATTGTCCACGTGGATCCAAAGGACGAGGCGCTCTGCAAAAAGACCCTCGGCACCCTGAACCTCCACGGCGAAGTACGGGCTGACCTGGCTACCGCCGGGGGGGTCGTCATCAGCCAGCATGACGATACGGTCACGATCAAAAACACGGTCGAGTCCCGTCTCGAACGGGCAAAAGAGCATAACCGGCATACGATCCATGCGATCCTCTCCGGAGGCTGATCATGGACTACGGGTACATCAATGCACGGATGCGGGGCATGAAGAGCCGGCTCCTCTCCCACCGCGAGCTTGATGACCTGATACAGAAGCCGGACCTCGATTCGCTCATCGCCGATCTCGAGAACTCGCCCTACCGGGAAGAGGTGATCGAGGCACGGGGACAACTGTTGGGAATCCTCTGCATCGAGTATGCCCTGCGGGAGAACTTTACCCGGACCTTCCGGAAGATCCAGAACTTTGCCAAACAGGAGGAGGCGGAGCAGTACATCATCATCTTTCTGCACCGCTGGGACGTCCAGAACATCAAGACGATCCTGCGCGGGAAGAACATTCATGTCACAAGCGACGAGATCCTCAGCTGCCTGGTGCCCGCCGGGGAGATGGACGAGGCAACGTTAAAGGAGCTCTTGAAGCAGCCGGACCTGCGGGCAGTCATCGACCTGCTCGCCACGTGGCGGATCCGGTACGCCCGGCCCCTGACGGGGGCATATCCTGAATATCTCAAAACAAAAGACCTTGCCGTCCTCGAATGCGCCCTTGACCGGTATTATTACACCGATGCTCTCGATTCGGTGAAAGCCCCGGGCCCCAACAACGGGCTCATCCGGGACTTTCTCCGGCTCGAGATCGATGTGGTGAACCTCAAGACCGTGCTCCGGATGGTCCGGGACCGCGTGGATGCAGAGGATGCGAAGCGTTACCTCATCGGGGGCGGCAGGCAGTTTGACGAGCGGAAACTGGCTGAGCTGCTCACACTCACCTCAATCGAGGACGTGGTAAAAGCCCTTGCAGCAACCCCGTACCGCTTCCTTGCCGATATCCCCGAACCGGCGCTGAGGACCCAGAAGATCTCGATCATCGAGAAAGAGCTCGAACGGTTCCTGATAAAGAAGGGGGTGGGGGCGTTCCTTCTCGATCCCCTGAGTGTCGCTTCCGTAATCGGGTACTTCTGGGCAAAGTACAACGAGATCACCAACATCCGGATCATCTCAAGGTGCAAGACCGCAGACGTTTCCCCGGAGCTTCTCAGGGAGGAACTCGTGTATGTATAAGCTCGTCGTGGTGACCGACAGCGACCGGGCCTCGGGGTTCCGGCTCGCGGGCGCGGACGTGGTGGAGGCGGCGACTCACGACGAGGTGAGAAAGGTGATCCCGGAACTGCTGTACCGGGACGATATCGGGATTGTCGCGGTCAATGAGGAGTTCATGCTCTCGCTTGACGAGAAGCTGATGGACCGGATCGAGAAGATGCACCGCCCGCTCATCATCCCCCTCCCTTCCAAGTCAAAGGAAGTGGACCGGAGGACGTATATCGAGCGGCTTTTGCGAAAAGCAATCGGGTATAACATCGTGTTGAAGAGGTGAGGATATGATCACGGGAACAATTCTGAGAATTTCCGGCCCCGTCATCATCGCCCGGGGGATGAAAGGGTCGAAGATGTACGATGTGGTCAAGGTAGGCGACGAAGCCCTGCGGGGAGAGATCATACGGCTCGAGGGCGAGGAGGCGGTCATCCAGGTGTACGAGGACACGACCGGCCTCACCATCGGCGAGCCGGTCGAGAACACGGAGCAGCCCCTCTCGGTTGAGCTCGGTCCCGGCCTCCTCTCCTCTATTTACGATGGTGTCCAGCGCCCCCTGCCGGTCCTGAAGGAGAAGAGCGGGGACTTCATTGCCCGCGGCATCTATGCCCCCGGCCTCGACCGGGAGAAGAAGTGGGAGTTTACCCCGGTCGCAAAGGTCGGCGACACGGTCATCGGCGGCGACATCCTTGGAACCGTTAAAGAGTTCCACTTCGAGCACCGGATCCTTGTGCCGAACGGCGTTTCCGGCACGGTCACGGAGATCACACCCGGCTCGTTCACCGTTGAGGAGCCCGTCTGTACGCTTGACCAGAAGAAGATCCCGATGATGCGGTCATGGCCCGTGCGCATCCCCCGCCCGCATAAGAAGAAGCTCGATCCGGTCCTCCCCCTCATCACCGGACAACGGGTCTTTGACTGCATCTTTCCGGTCACCAAGGGCGGAACCGCCATGATCCCCGGCGGCTTTGGGACGGGAAAGACCGTATCGGAACAGACCCTTGCCAAGTGGTCCGACACGCAGATCGTGGTCTACATCGGGTGCGGGGAGCGGGGCAACGAGATGACCGATGTGCTTGCCGAGTTCCCCGAGCTCGTGGACCCGCGGACCGGTCTTCCGCTGATCGAGCGGACGATCCTGATCGCCAACACCTCCAACATGCCGGTTGCCGCCCGCGAGGCGTCCATCTACACCGGCATCACCATCGCCGAGTACTTCCGGGACATGGGGTATGATGTTGCCCTGATGGCGGACTCGACCTCCCGGTGGGGCGAGGCGCTCCGCGAAGTCTCCGGGAGACTTGAGGAGATGCCGGGCGAGGAGGGCTACCCTGCCTACCTTGCAACGAGGCTCTCCGCCTTCTACGAGCGGGCGGGACGGGTCATCTGTATGGGGTCTGAGGAGCGCAACGGGTCGGTCACGGTCGTGGGGGCGGTCTCCCCGCCCGGCGGCGACTTCTCCGAGCCGATCACGCAGAACACCCTCCGCGTGGTCGGAACCTTCTGGGCGCTGGACACGAACCTTGCCTACCGCCGGCACTTCCCGTCGGTGAACTGGATCAAGAGTTACAGCCTCTACCTCGACAGTATCGGGGACTGGTACGTGGAGCACGTTGCCCGGGACTGGCGGGAGCTCCGGGAGAAGGCGATGTATCTTCTCCAGAAGGAAGTCGAGCTGCAGGAGATCGTCCAGCTGGTCGGCCCGGATGCCCTGCCCGAGAGCGAGAAGGCGATCCTCGACGTTACCCGGATGATCCGCGAGGACTTTTTGCAGCAGAGCGCGTACAGCGATTCCGACTCGTTCTGTCCCGTGGAGAAGCAGTACCTGATGCTCAAGGTGATCATGGAGTACTACGAGA